>JAGQPV010000532.1 GCA_020426545.1 Planctomycetaceae bacterium | reverse complement strand
AGGGCGCCTTCACCGGTGCCGACAGCCGGCGGATCGGCAAGTTCGAGCAGTGTTCCGGCGGAACGATTTTCCTCGACGAAATCGGCGATATGGCGCCGCTGGTGCAGGCCAAAGTGCTCCGGCTGCTGCAGCAGCAGGAGTTCGAACGGGTGGGCGGTAACGAAACCATCCGCACCGATGTGCGGATTATCGCCGCGACCAACCGCGATCTCGAACAGATGGTCGAGGATGATTCCTTTCGGGAAGACCTGTTCTACCGGCTGAATGGACTGATGATCGAACTGCCGGCCCTGCGGGAGCGGCCCGAAGATCTGCTGCCGCTGCTGGAACATTTTCTGACCCGCCTGAGCCACGACTTCAACGGCTGGAACGTGGAAGGTGTCTCTCCGGAAGCCGTGGAACTGCTGCGGCAGTATCACTGGCCGGGCAACATCCGGGAGCTGCAGAGTGTGCTCCGGCAGGCCATCATGAATGCCTCCGGACCGGTGATCGTTCCCGACTTCCTGCCGGAAGATGTGAGGAACTGTCGCAGGACGGGCACGGCGCCGCCGGCAGCGTCCGACAGCCAGCCGGTTGATGGCATGCCGCACTCCAATCTGGCTCAGTTTGTCGATCAGGCCATTGCGCGGGGCACCGACGACCTGTACGCGGAATCTCTGGAGTTCATGGAACGCTACCTGATGACCCGGGTCCTGCGGGAAACCAACGGGAACCAGTCGCGGGCGGCGGAGATTCTCGGCATCACCCGGGGCAAGGTGGCCAACCGGATTCAGTCGTTCGGCATCTCGCTGGAAAACCAGATCACTCTCGAGGACCGGACAGGCTGAAGCCAGCTCCGGTTCACATCGCGAGGCACTTTTTCGAAACTGTCCGGAAGGCCTCCGCTGCCAGGCCGCTGGTGCCGGGTGCGGTCGCGACTGCAGCAGGCTGACTGCGCCGGGCCGTTACGGACAGCTATTCAGACCGACCAGCCGTCCGTGGCCTTCGCTTCAATCCGTGGAGCAGGGCCGCGGGCAGTGGTCGGTCCATCGACAGGTGACAGGGACTCATGCCGGACCGCGCTGAACAGATCGATGAATTCGAATCGCTCTTCAGACGGGCGGAGCGGGAGCCGTATGTCTGGGACGAGACGCCACCGGGCCGCATCACGTTGATTACCGATGCGGAGACCCGGGAGGCGGAGGCCGTCCGGGAGAATGTGCAGCAGTATTTTCCGCGTCTGCCGCAGAACGCCTCGTGGAAGCTGATCGGCGGGAGCGATTTTTCCAGCGTGTCCGAGCTGCTCGGCCTGCTGGAACGGGAGCCGGCCGATCTGGTGGTGACTTATCGTCACCTGCATGAACCGTCTCCCGTGCCGCAGCACAGCCTGGGAGCCTGTGTCGATCTGCTTACCCAGGCGACTTCGCAGCCGGTGCTGCTGCTGCCGGGCACAGCTGCTGCACCACTGCCTCTGCCGGGCGGTGCCTGCCGTGAGGTGGTGGCGGTGACGGATCATATTGCCGGCGACAACCGGCTGGTCAATCAGGCGACGGCGTTCTGTCCCGATGGCGGGAAACTGTACCTGTGCCATGTGGAAGACGAGGCCGTCTTCAACCGATACATGCACGCGGTCTCCCGCATTCCTCAGCTGGATACGGACGTCGTGCGTCAGTCGCTGGCGGAGCAGCTGCTGAAGGAAGCCGGGGACTTCATCCAGGCCTGCCGCGAGGGCATCGCCCGGCATCGGCCCGCGGTGCACACGGAATCCCGCGTGCTGATGGGCCATCATCTGAGCGAATACCGCCGGCTGACGGGCGAGTCGGCTGTTGGTCTGATGGTGATGAACACCAAGGACTCGGGGCAGCTGGCGATGCACGGTCGGGCGTGGTCCATCAGCGTGGAGTTCGTGGACCTGCCCCTGCTGCTGCTGTGAGGAAACCGGCTTCGCTCAGCCGCTGCTGTCGGCCTTTCCCGTGAGGGAGACCGGGGAGATTCCCGTTCCGGGGCCGGCCGGGCTGTCCTCGCTTTGCAGCGGCATCCCTCATACACTGCCGAAAACTCGGGCGGTCCTGCCGGGAGCTGTCTTGTCGGGCCGGGAATCAAACTGCACACAGCTGTCGGTGAGCCGGAGGTTCCGGTGAAGTCTCCTGTTCACCGGCGGGGCGGAAGGTCGAACGGATGCGAGCCGAACTGCTGCTGGCTGCGTCGGAATCTGCGGAGCATGCTGCTCATGGAGCGGCGGCGGTTCCGGGCTGGGTAACCGGCCTGTTTACCCTGATTCTGGTGCTGATGATTGCCGCCCTCGCGTTCGAGGAAAAGCTGCACGCGAAAAAGTCGATCATTGTGGGGTCGTTCGCGGGCCTGTGCCTGATTCTGGAAACGATCCTGGGCAGCGTGCTGGGGCAGCGCCTGCTGCCCTTCGGCCTGGTGGAACTGCCGAACGGTCACGAGATCGAGCTGCCGGTGTATATCCCGGCGATCGACTGGGGTGTGATCACCATCATTCTGGGCGCCAGCCTGTTTGTGGAAGTCACCAGCCGCTCGGGTGTATTCAGCTGGATGGCCATCCGGCTGACGCGGAAATCCGGCGGTGACCCGTGGAAGCTGCTGCTGGCCTACGGTGTGCTGACGGTGCTGTTTTCCGCCGTGCTGAACAACGTGACCGCCATGATCATCATCGGCAGTCTGACGACGGTTTCCCTGAAGAAGCTGCGACGGGACGACCTGCTGCTGGGCTTTCTGCTGGTGGAAGGCCTGTTGACCAATGTGGGCGGTCTGCTGACACTAATCAGCAGTGTGCCGAACATCATCGTCGGCAAGACGGCCGGCATCAGCTTCGTGCAGTTCTTCCTCGTAGCGGCGCCGTATGTGGTGGTGGCGACTGCCGCCACGCTGCTGATGGGCCGGTACCGGTTCGGCATTCACAGCCTGAAAACCGACGAGGAACGGGCCGAGGCGCGGGCGCTGGTGGAAAGTTTCGACGAGAACGAGGGCATCGGCAGCAGCCGGTTCTTCTGGTTCTCTGTCGGCGCACTGGCGATGTTTATCGTCTGCCTCGCCGGGCTGGAGGCCATGCCGCTGAATCTGCCCGCCCTGGGGATGGGGTTTGTCGCGCTGTTTTTTGCCGGTGTGGTGCTGCTGGCCTACCGGCACGATGTGGACCGGTTCTATTCCGCCGTCGACTGGGATCTGCTGGCCTTTTTCGCAGCCCTGTTTGTGGTGATCAACGTGATGGAGCACGCCGAGGTGCTGGCGCTGATTGGACGGGGCATTGCGGCCGTCACCACCATGCCCGACATGCTGGCTTCGACGGTGCTGCTGTCGGCTTCCGCGGTGGCCAGTTCAGTGACGGATAACATTCCGCTGGCGGCCATGCTGGCGAAGATCCTGGCATCGCCCGGGATGCAGACGCCCTCGGATTCGCCCCTGTGGTGGTGCGTGATCTTCGGGGCCAACCTCGGCGGGAATATCACACCGATCGGCTCGGCTTCCACGGTGGTGGCGATGACCATCATTCACCGCAACGAACTGCCGCTCAGCTTCGTGGGGTTCGTAAAAGCATCTGTCCCGTTCGCCGCTGTGCAGATTGTGCTGGCGACCGTGTACGTGCTGATCGCCGTGTGAACGGGGCAGGGGGCAGTGGTCAGGATTCAGCGGCCAGGGAAGACAGGAATCTTCTGGATCGGCCTGCAGGGGATACTCCGGGCAGGGTGTCGCAGGCCATTGAATGCTGCGACCCTCCCTGAATCTCTTCCGGCGAGGGAGGGACGGAAGAGAATCCCTGATGATTCCGGCCGTATTGTACGGGAAAACACTGATGTGCCGGGCAGGCAGTGGCACACGGCGGAGGACCGCACCCGCCAGGTTTCCGATACATATCGGCGGCGGGGCCGGGTTCAGGGGATCGGAGAGGGAAAACCCTCGCCCCCGGCCCCTCTCCCTCAAGCGGGCAGAGGGGAAGACGGTCCCCGCGACCTGACCGGAAACCTGCTCAGACCAGTTCGCGGATCGGGTCGTGGTGATCGACCAGGTACTGCGGGCGGCCGTTGTTGTCGGGAATCGTCGTCTGGGAGACATCGATCCCGAGGTTGCGGTACAGCGTGGCGAACACTTCCTGCATGTGAATCGGCCGGTCGGCGGCTTCTTCAGCCAGCCGGTTGGTGGAACCGATGACCTGGCCCGTCTGCATTCCGCCACCCGCCATCAGAGCGGCATGCACTTTCGGCCAGTGGTCGCGGCCGGCCTTCGGGTTGATCTTCGGTGTGCGGCCGAATTCGCCCCAGACGATGACGGTCACATCCTTATCGAGGCCCCGGTCGTGCAGGTCCTGCACGAGGGCCGCCACACCCTGATCGAGCAGCGGCACC
>JAGQPV010000531.1 GCA_020426545.1 Planctomycetaceae bacterium | reverse complement strand
CAACAAATCGCGGACCTGCTGGCGGCGGGTTTCAATTGCCGTCAGCAGCGTCTCCAAGAACCGGCTGCTGCCGGCACTCTGCGTCCCAACGCTCAGCTTCCGCCAGATCACGGCATGCCGCAGCGATCGCTCGGCAGCATTGTTCGTCGGCTCCACGCCTTCCTGATCAAGGAACGCCCACAGCCGATCCCAGTCGCGTGTTCAACGATCAGCGGTACCCGGGCAGTGAACACTGCCCGCGGTGTGACTTCTTTATTGATCTTGAGGGACATACGATAGCTGTCGCCCGGCGACGTTGAAAATCCCGGGCAGCTGCTGAGATTTCCCGGCACCGGCATATGAACGGTTCCCTGATAGCGGACCTGTTTCCGGGTGCCCCGGTCGGACCGGAAGGTGGCCGCCCCCGCGTCACCTCGTCGGAGCGAAAAGCAGTGCCGACAAGTCCTGCCTGAATTTTTCTCGAATGCACTTGATGCCGGAATTCTGGTAAGGAGAATTCGCGGAGGGGCAGTTGACGTCGCGGAAGCATTGCTGACAGGGAGGAAAGCTGTGATACGTCTTCGTTCCGGAGTGACGGTCATGGAACTGCTGGTGGTGACTGCCATCGTCGGCGTGCTGCTTGCGCTGGTGGTACCCGCCGTGCAGCAGGTTCGAGAAGCCGCGCGGAACCAGCAATGCCTGAGCCAGCTGCGTCAGCTCGGGCTGGCCCTGCATCTCTACCATGATGCCTGCAACTCGCTGCCGCTCGGCTGGCGGCCCGACCAGGATCGATCGACGGCCTTCGGCTGGACTGCTGCGATTCTGCCCTTTCTCGACCAGCAACCTCTTTATTCCACGATCGACTTCCGGGCCAGCGTGACCGCTCCCGCAAACCTGGGCCTCGCCGGGCAGCGCCTGCCTGTCTGTGAGTGCCCGTCGGATTTCGGCCCGTCAACATTCGACCTGTATGCTGAAGGCGGACTGCACCATGAACTGCATGAACCGTCCTCCAGTCTGCTGGCGACACTGCCGCGAACGAGCTATGTCGCGATCTTCGGCAACAGCGATCCCGACAGTTCCTCGCCCTCCGCTGCGGAAGGTGCGTTTCCCGGCGACCGCCGCGTTTCGTTCGCCGCTCTGACACGAGGGTTGAGCAGCGTGGCACTGGTCGGTGAACGGACTGCACGCCGCCTTCCCGCTTCCTGGCTGGGCGTGGCGCTTGAAGGAGAAGATGCCGCCGGACGCATCACCGGGAACCTGTTCCTTGGACCGAATCGCAGCGATGCCGACGAGTGCGAACTGGACAGCCGGCATCCAGGGCACATCAACCTGCTATTCGCAGACGGACATGCAGTTCCGGTGGCAGATGCTGTTGATCGTTCGGTCTATCGTGGCTTCGCCCGCCGCAACTGAGCCGGCAAGGCAGCCCGGCACATCTGCACCTCTTGACGAAGCGTCGCCTGGCAGTGAAAATGCCCCCCATGATCTACTACATTTGTCGTAATTGGTGAGCGGCATGGGCTCCCTCTCAGAGCGGATTCGCGAAGAGGAGGTGATGGACTCGCCGGATCTTGATGTCCGGCTGCATCACCAGGCGCTGGCTGCGCTGCGGCGGGTCAATCTCTGGAGCGGCATCGGCAGCCGGCTGGCCGGAACACTGGCCGACGTGGCGAAACAGAGAGAACTCCGCCGGCTGAGAGTGCTGGACCTCGCTTCCGGCGGCGGAGACGTGTCGCGGTCGATGCGGCGGCGGGGCGTGGCGGTGGAACTTCACGGCTGGGACCGCAGCGAAACCGCCGTGGACTATGCCGCTGCACAGGCAAAGCGGCAGGGAATGACGGGAGCGAAGTTTGCCGTGCATGATGTGCTGGCGGACCCGATTGAAGAAACATTCGATGCGGTGGTGTGTACGCTGTTCCTGCATCATCTGGAGTACTCGGAAGCCATCCGACTACTGCAGAAGATGCGGGCAGCCGCGAAGCAGGCAGTGCTGGTGGACGATCTCCTGCGAACCCGCACGGGTTTCTGGCTGGCGCGGGCGGGCACCCGGCTGCTGACGTTGTCTCCCGTCGTGCATACCAATGGTCCCATGTCCGTCCGGGCTGCGTTCTCGCTGGATGAAATCCATCAGCTGGCTGACCGGGCGGAACTGGCCGGTGCGACCATCTGCACGCACTGGCCCAGCCGGTTTCTGCTCTGCTGGCAGCGCCCATGATTTGCCTTGCCTCTGCCGACAGCCCCCTTGCGGAAGCGGCCCGGACAACGTGGGACGTGCTGGTGATTGGCGCGGGGCCCGCCGGTTCGCTGGCCGCCACTCTGCTCGCACGCGATGGACGGCAGGTGCTGCTGGTTGATTCCCATGCCTTTCTGCGGGAGAAAGCCTGCGGCGGGTGCCTCAATGCACTGGCCGTGGAGATTCTGCGGCACTGCGGGCTGGGGCATGTTCTGGAACAGTCTGATGCGGTTCCGCTCAGGTCATTCCGTCTGGTCTGCGGGCGGCACCAGGCCTCATGGCCGCTGACGGGTAGTGTGGCCGTGCATCGCGGCCGCTACAACGAAGCGCTGGCGCAGTCGGCCATGAGAGAGGGAGCGGTATTTCTGCATTCCACGCGGGCAGTGGTCCTGCCGCAGGAGGATCGTGCCTTTGCCCTGCGGGATGAAGGTGCTGCCCCGGTCCGGCGGGTGAGGCTGCAGCGGGAGAATTTCCAGGAGACAGTGACGGCCCGGCTGGTCCTGAGTGCCGACGGGCTGTCGCATTCCAGCCTGAAACGGCTGCCGGAATTCGCCAGTCAGATTGCGGCTGGTTCCCAAATCGGCCTCGGCGGTGCGATGACAGATGAAACAGCCGAGTGGTCTGCTGGCCGGCTGAGAATGGCTGTCGGTGGTTCGGGCTATGCAGGTCTGGTGCGGACAGCGTCCGGTTCACTCAGTCTGGGGGCGGCGATCGATCCCGGCGCTTTGACCGGCAATGTGCAGCCGGCCCACATTCTGGAGCAGATTCTGAACGAGTGCGGCTTGCCGGTTCCGCCGGGGCTGGCCGGCATGGACCTGCGTGGAACACCGCTGCTGACGCGGCGGGCCGGCCGCTGTGCCGGCCACCGCCTGCTGGTACTGGGCGATGCGGCGGGTTATGCGGAGCCATTTACCGGCGAGGGCATCGCCTGGGCACTGCATTCGGCCCTGCTGGCGGCGCCGGTGGCTGCGGAAGCCTGCAGCGGCTGGCGAACAGAACTGGAAACAGACTGGGCTCGGATCCTGCGTCGAAAGGTGATTCGCAACCAATGGACATGTCGACTGCTCTCCCGGCTGATGCGGTCTCCCGCGCTGGCCGGCCTGTCACTGGAACTCTGCAGACGGCTGCCTGTGGTGCCGCGGAGCATCATGTCGCAGATCGGCCGCAGACCGCCCCGGCTCCCGCCGTTACACCCACACAATCCATTACTCTGAGGGGGCTGGGGACCGCTCTGCCGGCCCTTTCTGTCTCGCAGGACGAAGCGGCCAGCATTGCGTCCCGGCTGACAGCGGAAGTGCAGCCCCGGGCGATCGGCGCGCTGTACCGTCAGGCGAAAGTCCAGCGGCGTTACAGCGTGCTGCTGGAGGACGGCGGCAGCGGTCCGCCTTCCCAGTCGTTTTACCAGTCCGCAGCCCACGCAGAGGATCGCGGCCCGTCGACGGCCGACCGCATGGCACGCTATGCGGCCGAAGCCCCCGATCTGGCAGCCACGGCCTGCCGCCGGGCCCTGGCGGACGCTGACCTCCCCTCTTCGGAAATCTCGCATCTGGTGACAGTGTCGTGCACGGGATTTGCTGCTCCGGGCGTCGATCTGGAATTGATCTCCCGCCTGGGGCTGCCGGCTGAAGTCTCGCGGACGCACATCGGTTTCATGGGATGCCATGCCCTGCTGAATGCCCTGCGGGTGGCGTCGGCTTTTGCAGCGGCCGATCCGGCAGCGCGGGTGCTGGTGGCGTCCGTCGAGCTGTGCAGCCTGCACCACCAGTACAGCCGCGAGCCACAGCAGCTGGTGGCCAATGCCCTGTTCAGCGACGGCGCAGCGGCGGCGGTGGTCAGTCAGTGTGAAGCAGATCGGGCGGCGGGCGGGTGGCTGCTGGTGGATCAGAATTCTCTCGTGCTGCCGGATACCGACGACACGATGAGCTGGCGGATTGGCGATCACGGATTCCGGATGACGCTTTCACCGCAGGTGCCGGAGCTGATCAGCGAACATCTGGGCGAGTGGCTGGCGTCCTGGCTGCAGACGCACGGTCTTTCCACGGCAGACATCTGTTCGTGGGCTGTGCATCCCGGCGGCCCGCGAATTCTGACGGCCACGGCTGCCGCGGCCGGGTTCGATCCGGTCCTGCTTGAACCTT
>JAGQPV010000530.1 GCA_020426545.1 Planctomycetaceae bacterium | reverse complement strand
AGAAGCCGATTTTCGGCATTTGCCTGGGGCATCAATTGCTGGCCCTGGCCTGCGGCGCCAAGACGTTCAAGCTGAAGTTCGGGCATCGCGGCGCGAATCAGCCGGTGCAGAATCTGGACACGCAGCGCGTGGAGATCACCGCACAGAATCACGGCTTCGCGGTCGAGGAAGCGTCGCTGCCGGCCGACTTGGAAGTGACGCATCGCCATCTGAACGACGACACGATCGCCGGTTTGCGTCACCGCACGCACGCGGCGTTCAGCGTGCAGTATCACCCGGAGGCGTCGGCCGGCCCGCACGACAGCGAATACCTGTTCGGGGACTTCCTGGACATGCTCTCCGTCGGCGCGAAGTGAACTCTGTTCGCCATAATTCCCGCCGGGAACATGCCGCCCGCGTGCTCGAAACTCACAGGACTTCCAGCTCATTCTTTCGACAGAGACGACGATAATGGCAATTGAACGCACACTGATTCTGATCAAGCCCGATGGCGTGGAACGTCGGCTGATCGGCCGGCTGATTACCCGGATTGAAGACAAAGGCCTGCGGCTGGCCGGGCTGAAGCAGCTGCAGGTCACCACGGAACGGTCTCGCCAGCATTATGCCGAGCACGTGGAACGCCCGTTCTACCCGCTGCTGGAAGAGTTCATTACCTGTGGCCCGGTGGTCGCTCTGTGCGTGGAAGGCCCCGAAGCCATCTCCGTCATGCGGACTCTGATTGGCCCGACCAACGGACGGGAAGCCGCTCCCGGCACCATCCGTGGCGACTTCGGCCTCAGCCGGCAGATGAACCTGATGCACGGCAGCGACGGCCCGGAAGCCGCAGCCCGTGAAATCCCCATCTGGTTCGAGGAATCGGAACTCTGCGACGCCACTCCCTCGCTGACACCGTGGGTCTGCGCCGACGACGAGAAATAACGGGCGACCAGCCAGCGGCTGCAGAGCACCAGCGGCTTCGCCGCGGCAGGTGCCAGGATGGCGGCCGCAGCACCGTTTTTCAGGCAGGTTGAGCCATTCCGGCGGGAGCAGATCTCCCGTCGGAACCAGGTTCCCTCGCCTTCGCGGACCGGCTTCAGCAGATGCTGAGCTTCAGCAGGCCCTGCGATTCCGCGCCCCCTGTGCTTCAGTTGAGCACGGCTTCCGCCCGGTGGACCGGGGCCGAGGTCTCGGCCAGAACGGCACGGTAAACGGCGCCCGTGCGGGCCACCATCTCCTCCACACCGAACTGTTCCTGCACGGTCCGCCGGCCGGTTTCAGCCAGCTCGCGAGCCCGGGCAGGGTCATCCAGCAGTTCAATAATCCGTTCCGCCAGGCGGGCACTGTCGGAAGGCGGCACGACGAGGCCGGTCTGTCCGTCCCGCACAATGCTGTAAACTCCGCCCACGCTGGTGGCGATCACCGGCCGGCCCAGCACCATGGCTTCCAGCATGATGCTGCCGAGTCCCTGACGCAGAGAGGGCAGACAGAACACGTCCATTGCGGCCAGCGGCTGGCGGAAGTCGGGCAGATTGGGCGCGAAGGTCACATGATTGCTGATCTTCAGTTCGGTCGCCATCCGTCGCAGATTCTCTTCCTCCGGGCCAGCCCCGGAAATCAGGAACTCCACATCGCGACCACTGGACAGCACCCGGCGGGCGGCTCCCAGAAAATACGGCAACCCTTTCACCGCTTCCAGGGGACCCGCCGTCCCGACAACCGGCACATGGGTGCCATCCAGCACGGGAATCGGACAGATTTCCGGCGACGATTCCACTCCGGAATGAATCACTTCGATGCGGTCGCCCCGCAGCCCCAGCCGTGCCAGCAGTTCGGATTTAACCGACTGACTCACGGCGATAATCCGCTTCAGCAGCGGTGAGGACAGCCGGGACCGGTCGCGGGCGGTGGCCGTGTCGTGCACGGTCAGCACCAGAGGCCGCTCCCAGTGCTCGGCCAGCCACAGGCCGGTCCGCAGCATGTCCATCGACTGAGCATGCACGATGTCGGGCGGGTCATGGCTCAGATCCCGGCGAAGCGATTCCAGAATCAGACTGCCGATCAGCGGCAGATCGAGAAAATGGTACTCTTCCACCGCGATCGAGGCCCGGCGGGCCGCTGGAATCAGCGTGGCATCCGGGCAGACGACCAGCGAGCCGATGCGATGGTCGAACAGCCGCTCCGCCAGCCGGATGGTGTAATTCGAGGTGCCCCGCACCTGAAACCGCCCCGCGAGCAGCAGCACACGCAGATCCACGTTTTCATCGACGGTACTGCTATTCATGGTCTGACCCTGCCGGTCATTCTTTCCCAGTACAGGTCTGCTGCACAGCGGCAGTGCACCACCAGCGTCCCCCGGTGCCGCCGGCCACTCCCTCGGAATCCCCCCGCGGCAGAATCCATGCCGCCAGAAATCCCGGGCCGCAGAACGTCTGCTTCGCGGGATGTCCCGCCTTCCCGTTATTCGTACAGCTGTTCGACATCCCGCAGACACTCGAGCGCTTCATCCAGATCGGGCACGGAAACTCCCGGCACACGCCCGGCCCGATCACATTCTCCCAGCAGTTTCACTTCTTCCCAGTCTTCCGACTGCTGCATCCTTCGTCTGGCCCGAGCCCCCAGTGTGCCCTCCACGAGGGCATGCGTCTCGCGATGATGCTCGATCAGCCAGGCGGTTCGCTCCGTAATCAGTCCATCCAGGGCGGCCAGCCCCGCAGCCACATGATCCAGGGAATCGATCGCCCGGCCGACTTCATGCAGCAGGGCGGCCGTCAGAAATTCCTCGTCCCACGGCATCTGCTCCCGGGCCAGATCAAACACCTGCAGACTGTGATACAGAGCGTCGCCTTCCGGGTGAGACCGGGCCGACAGCTCCACATCCTTCAGAGGCCACAGCAGCCGACGAAACGTGCGGAAGCGGTCGGCCTGACAGTCCGCCTGCCGAATTTCGGCCTCCAGCTGAATTCCCGGATACTCCACAGCCAGCAGCTGCATCAGCTCATCCCGTGAGAGACGATCCCCGGTCTGGCTGCCGGACAGCGGCCCCTCGATCCGCCGACTTCTTTCAGCCGTCTCTTTCCGGGTAGTCCCGCCGGGCAGGAAATACAGCTTCAGAATGACCGGCAACCGGTCGCGAAACCAGATGCGACCGCCCGAAATCAGACCATCCACAGGCTCAGCCGGCTGCGGCTGATACTCATACTCCAGCCCGGCTTCCGCCAGAACATCCAGCACGACCTCCGCCTGGTGGCAGTACAGCACCAGCTCGATGGCCGCTTCGTGATGCACCGGGCCGCGGAGCGTCTCGCCCTCGAGCTGCGGATGGAACTGCTCCAGCAGCTGCAGCAGCCGGACAGCTTCGATCCGCATTTCCCGCAGCTGAGCGGTGTGGGTTTCCCCGGCACTGATCCAGGCAACACGCTGAATCTCGTTCCGGATTTCGCGATTGGCGGGCAGGTCGGCTGACTGAACCCTTCCCCCGCACACCCGCCGGGCGGCTTTCACCCGTGCCCGGGTAAAGTCCGTCTCACGACGGTAGTAGATCAGCCGGGCCGCTTCGGAGACGATCTGCCTCCGCTGACTCTCGGTTGGCATAACTGGTTGCGCCGATTTCCTCCGTCCGGCGGTTCGCCTCAACAGCAGCCAGCCGGGCCGGGCCACAGGGGCAGCCGGTACCCGTCAGCTTCTGCCGCCGGAATCTCTGCTGGAGACTGCCCGAAAATTTCCCGTCGCGCACCACAAACCGGGGACGACCAGGAACAGACCACACGATGCCGAGTGTGGCCGCGATTTCCGAACAGACACTCAGATTCCGAAGAACGAAGACCCGGCCATTCCTGCGACGCACGGCCGGAGAGACGAAACCGATGCCCGAAACAGAACAGACATCCAATCCCGTCGTCGCCTGTATTCTATGCGTGCCCTCCAGCGAACGAAAGCACAAACCTCTGCAGGGCATGCTCTTTCTCCGCCCGTTCCTGAACCCGCCGGAAAAGCCTGCTGCCAGGTTCCACTGGAGCCACGAGACGGGCCAGAGCATGCTGCCGGTGGGCCGGGCCTTTCTGTCAGGCTGTTAGAAGTCCACCGAAGCCCGCGTACCGAAGATTTCGTAATCTCCCCCGGTGATGGTCTCACCAGTCGCCGGATCAAAGTCCGGCCGATCCGAAATCCGGCCGTTGATGTAGTTGATCTGCAGACGAGCCTGCGGATTCCAGTACCAGTTCAGCCCCAGCGTGACCGAATTCCCCACGCCACCCAGGATGTCTCTGTCGGACAGGTCTCCGCGGGAAATTCTGGCAGCCACCTGCCAGGCACCCCAGCCACGTTCCGCCTCGTCTTCGCAGGGGTCGCAACTGTCGCGGTGCACCAGAAAGAAGTT
>JAGQPV010000529.1 GCA_020426545.1 Planctomycetaceae bacterium | reverse complement strand
CCCCAAAATCACCGGGCCGGGCGATGCCCATGATGGCATTCATGTTGGCACCGTCCAAGTAGATGAGTCCGCCTGCCGAATGCACCAAATCGGCGATGGCACGAATCTGTTTCTCAAATAATCCCAACGTGCTAGGGTTGGTGATCATGAACACGGCCGTCTGTTCGTCGACTTTGCTGCGCAAATCGTCCATGTCCACCGATCCGTCTGCCCGGGAGCGAATCGTAATCGTATTGAAGCCTACCATCTTGGCGCTGGCGGGGTTGGTCCCGTGCGCGCTGTCTGGGCACAACACGTTTATTCTCGATTCGCGGCGATCGCGCAAATAAGCGGCAGCCGCCATGAGTGCTGTCAATTCACCATGAGCGCCAGCAGCAGGTTGCAAGGAGACCGCCGGAAGCCCGGAGATCTCTGCAAAGTAGCCCTGCAATTCGTAAAGCAACTGTAGCATGCCTTGCACAGATTCGTCGGGTTGCAAGGGGTGCAGGTCCACAATCCCTGGCAACCCAGCCAAGCGTTCGTTGCGCTTGGGGTTGTATTTCATCGTGCACGAACCCAGGGGGTAAAAATGCGTGTCGACGGACATGTTCAGCGTCGAAAGATTCGTGAAGTGCCTAACCACATCTCCTTCGCTCAGTTCTGGCAACTCAGGTGCAGTAGCACGCAAAGTAGAGGCGGGGTACAGATCTCCCAGCGAGTTCGTCGGAACATCGCACTCAGGCAGCATGTTGGCGCGGCGACCCGGTCGCGAGAGTTCGAACATCAGTTGTGTGGCTTGTACGTTACGCATGGGACACCTCCTTTTGACGCGGTGCTGCGTTGAGCAATTCGACCAGTTGATCGAGTTCTGCCCGCGTGCGCTTTTCGGTGGCGGCAATCAGGATGCAGTCTCGCATGTCGGGATACCACGTCTCTAGGGCAAGACCAGCCAGAATTTGCCTTTCGCGGCAGTATTTGAGCAAAGTCGAAACGTCGTTGTCGAGGTCTCGCACCACAAATTCACGCCAATTGCTTCCGGCAAAGCGAAGTTCAAAACGCTCGTTCTGCACAATCTGTTGCTGCAGGTATTGAATCTTCCACGCGCAATGTTCCGCCGTTTCCCTTAGGCCTACCGGGCCTTGCAAGGCCAAGTAAATCGCGGCTCGCAAGGCAAATAGGCCTTGATTGGTGCAGATATTGCTGGTTGCTTTGTCGCGACGAATGTGCTGTTCCCTGGTTTGCAAAGTCAGCACCCAGCACCGATGACCGTGCTTGTCCTCGGTTTGGCCAGCGATGCGGCCCGGCATGCGTCGTACAAAACTTTCGCGGCAAGCCATGATTCCCAAGTAGGGACCTCCATACTGCAATGGATTGCCCAAGACCTGGCCTTCGCCAACAACGATGTCCGCATGCCAAGACGCTGGCGACGCCAGGATGCCCAAGCTGATCATGTCGCAAACAGCCACCACCACGGCACCTGCGTCCTTGGCAACCGCTGCGACAGGGGCAAGATCTTCGACAATACCGAAGAAATTCGGCTGACTGAGTACCACACAGCCCACCGATTCGTCGATCTGTTGGATCCAATTGTCAAGCGGGATTGCTCCATCGGGGCAAGAGACAACGACAAGCTCGTAGGCGGTCCACTGCAAGTAGGTTGCCAGAACTTGCCGATACTCAGGGTGTAAATTGTCCGGAACTAACACTTTCGTGCACTTGGGTTTGCTGGCCATTGCCAACAAGACGGCTTCGATGGTAGCGCTGGCCCCGTCATACAAACTGGCGTTGGACACATCCATGCCGGTCAGCTGGCAGATCAGCGTCTGATATTCATAGAACGCCTGCAGACTGCCCTGACTGGCCTCCGCCTGGTAGGGTGTATAGGCCGTATAAAATTCGCCCCGGGAGACGATTTCGTCGACCACCGCCGGAATGAAGTGATCGTACGCACCACCGCCGAGGAAGCAGGCCCGCTGCGACGGGCCCACATTGCGGGCAGCCAGACGGCGGGCACTGCGCTCGAGGTCGGGTTCGCACTGTCCCGGGTCGAGCTTCAGATCCCGTCCCAGCTGCAATGCGGCAGGAACCTGTTCGAAGAGCTGGTCGATCGACTCCACGCCGATCTGCTGCAGCATCTCCTGCTGTTCTTCGGGCGTATTAAAGGTATAAGCCACAGACTGTTCCGACTGGTCAGAGGGATGAGGGGATTCAGGAAGGAGACTTCAGCGGGTGCCTGAATCGGGGGCACACCGGGCACGGGCCGTGTCCGCAGACACTGTCCGCGGTTCCGGCAACCTGAACGGATTCCCGTTCCGAAACCGGCCGCCACGGGAGGATTGCTGGTGCCGGGGGAAAATCTGTTTCCGCCCGGGAACCTGCCGCACCGGTTTCTTTCGGTGCGATATTATAGGGCGTCCGGCGGAACGTCCACCGACTGATCAGCCGCTTGCTCCAGCCGGGGCGGTGCTTCCCCGATTTCAGAGGCTGCGGCCGGGGCCTGTGCCGGTTCGTCCGCGGGGGGGCTGTCCGTGCTTTCTTCGCTGAGCCGCCCGATATGAACAACCCCGTCGCCCTGATTGACCAGCGGGTTGTTTGTCAGCCCGAGCACCACGCCCGCATTCGGCGTGCGGATGGCCCGGCTTTCATCGCCGAAGGCATCCATCACCCAGCCGATAATCTGCCGCGGGTGGACCATGTCTCCGGGAGCCACCGTCAGATGCAGCACACCGCTGCGGCGGGCACGCAGCCAGCTGGAGGAAACGACATTCAACGGCTTCTGCCGGGGACGGGGCGGGGCTTTCTGAATCATGCCCAGCCGCTTCATCACCCGCAGGACCCCGTTGTGGCCCGTGCGGATAGCGGCTTCGTCAAATCGCAGCGGCTCGCCGGCTTCGTACAGCAGAACGTGAATTCCCCGTTCGGTGGCTGCTTCTCTTAAGGAACCATCGCGGGTGCTGGAGTGCATCTGCACCGGCGCCGCAAAGGCATCCGCGCAGCGGCGGGTTTCCGGATCCTCGAGGTTGGCCCGAATCTGCGGGACGTTGGTCCGGTGGTTCGACCCCGTATGCAGATCGATGCCGTGCGTGCACTGGCTGACGACTTCCTGCATGAACAGGTGGGCCAGCCGCGAAGCCAGAGAACCCCGCGGCGAACCGGGAAAACTGCGGTTCAGGTCGCGGCGGTCGGGCAGATAGCGGGACTGTTCGATAAAGCCGTACACATTCACAATCGGGACGGCGATCACCGTGCCGGACAGATCGGCGGGAGACACATCCCGCAGCACCCGCCGGATGATTTCCACTCCGTTCAGCTCGTCGCCATGCACGGCCCCCGACAGCCACAACCGGGGCCCCTTGTGCTTGCCGTTGATGACTTCCACCGGCACGGAGAGCCAGGTTCCCGTGGGCAGCCTGGAAGCCGGCATTTCGATCCGCAGCCGTTCGTCGGGCGAAATCGTGTGGGATGCCACCGTGATGGGCATTCCGGGGGATCGCTTTTTCTCGTCAGTGCGGCTTCTGCTCTGCATGCTGCTCGCCAGAAGGTGAAGTGGGAGAGGCAGACAATCAGACCAGCAGGTGGCCCCGGCAACCCGACCTGGCGGCCGAAAACAGCCACAACCCGCGAAATTGCAGAGGTTTACCGGAGCAGCCCCGAAAACGGCAGAAACCGCTGACAGGCGGGGCGAGCCGGAAAATCGACCGATCTGGCTGCAGAGGCAGTAACCGAAAGGCAGGTCCCTGGCACTGAATCGGGTGAGCAGGGAAAGCCGGCCGGCACAGTCCATCCGCTCTGTTGACTGACGCTCTACGCTACACACTGCGACCCTGCAAGGGAAGTCACGGTCGCATGTTACCTGCCCTGGCCGTTCATTCCGGAACCATCCGGTCCAGCGGCCTTTTCAGCTGGTGAAGGGAATCTTGAGATGAAACACCTGACTTGTCGATTCATGCAGTCCGCCATGTCGGCCGCTGTGGTGGCCGGTGCTGCGGTGGTGGCTTCCGCTGCTCCTGTGGAGGCGGTACGGCCGACCGCACAGCTGGCCGTGCGCCAGCCCGTCGAGGCGGAACGCCCCGTGGCGGTGACATTGCCGGAAGAGGAATCCGCCCGGCCTGCGGCGCCGCCCATGCCGGAATCCTCCCTCGAACTGTCGCTGGCCGATGGCGCTGCCGGGAAGAAGGCGGACAGGGCCGAAAAGGCCGGGACCGCGAACAAAGCCGACCGGAAGAAAGGTCGCGAACGCGGTGAGACGAAACGCGATCACGGAAAGAAGGAAGACGGCCACCGGGGTCGCCGTTCAGGAGGAGAACACGCCCGCAGTGGGCGTGGTCACGGTAAACGCAGCCATGGTGAGCGCGGTCGCGGTGAACATTCCCGCG
>JAGQPV010000052.1 GCA_020426545.1 Planctomycetaceae bacterium | reverse complement strand
TGCTGCACGGCCGGCAGCAGCAGGGCAATCAGAATGGCGATGATGGCAATCACCACCAGCAATTCAATGAGCGTAAACCCACGGACGGGCCGGGGGCGCACAGGTCTGGGAACAGACATCGAAAGAAGCTCCTCAAATTTCATGATTCGCCGGGCGCACGGGCACAGGCGAATGCTCCGCAGCAGCGGAACGGGTGTGACAGAAGATCCCTGCCGCGCAGGCCAGGCCTGCCAGCGGGAACCACGCGGGAATCAGAGTTCCGGCGGGTCACACCCGGGGAGGAGGAGTCTCGGGAGCAATCGAGCGGGACGGAAAGAGAGTGGCCTCCGCATGCAGCCGGCAGCAGATTGGCAGCACCGTCAGCTGGATGCGGGTACCGGCCAGACGGGGCTCGGCATTGAGGCCGATCTCGCCGAACGGTCGCATCTGGCAGCCGCAGGAGCGCAGTTCAGCGTGGACTGGCTGCTCGGCGGCATCGGTGAGATTCCCGTCGGAAACTGCGGCGAACCCAAGCGGACTGCGGCAGCAGCCGTGGGTTCGATCTTCGCGGCCTGGTTCCGCAGTTGCACCAGCAGATTCATCAGCGGCAGCACTGGCCAGCTGCAGGCTCTTTCGACAGCAGGCCTTCACCCTGGGCGGTGCTCCTGACTCCGATTCGCCTTCGCAGCAGCAGCAGTTTTTTTCCTGCTGCATGGTCAGGCTGCAGCCGCATCGCATCGTCACCCCGACGAACGAAGATGCCAGAGGCAGGCCGGTTGTCGCCAGCAGGTACACAGCAACCAGCACCCCGCAGCCAGTGCGGCGGAGGAGGCCAGTCTGTGGTACTCGCATGGCGGCAGGCATGGTGGCGTGCTGCTGGAGGGAGGGAAACGCTGTGGAGGCCGGGGGAGCAGAGCCCGGTGAGAGCCGGACTCATTATCAGTTCATCCTACCTGGCCAGCAGTGGCTGCCGCAATCGTACCGGCTGATGAAAGAACGCCCACCGCCGTCGGGTGGCCGGGCACTACAGCTCGAAGCGGAAGGTCCGACCCAGGTACCGCAGCAGCCGGTCGAGCAGCGACTGCGGATCGACTTCCACTCTTGCCCGGCCAGCCCCGCCCCGCAGCAGTCGCGAAGACGGCGATTCAGCGAACAGCACCCGGCCCTGGTAGTACGTGCTCAGCAGCCGCTGTCCGCCGCTGCGATCGGTGGTGACGGGAACTTCGCCCGCGGCGATCAGCTCCGGCGGAGCCACGTCCAGATCGAGTTCGGCAATGTCGGCCAGGCTGCCTTCCAGAATCTGACCGGGCAGCTGGCCAAACCGCAGTCGTACTTTCTGCTCCCGGCGAACCAGTTCGACCTGCGTCTGCTCGATCAGCAGCAGCGCTTCCATCTGCTGCGGATCGCCCAGCACGCACAGCGGCGTCTGCGTGGTCAGCCAGGTTCCCCGGTTCTGTTCGTCGAGCGGGGTGCCTTCCCAGCCCGGGAGGGCTCCTTCCGGCGGAACATCGCGCCGCAGTCGGGGTGGCAGGACGGTGCCGGCAACGGGAGCGAGAATCTTCAGCCGGTCGTACTGCTGCTGCCGCTGGGCCAGCCGCCCAGCCAGGTCGGCCAGCCGTTCCCGCGCTGTCGGCAGTTCATCACCGGCCGACTGATTACTCACCTGCCGGCTTTCCAGGTTGCGAACCCGTCGCTCCTGCCGTTTGTGTTCGCCGGCAAGCTGCAGCAGCTCGACTTCAAGCTCCTCGTTCTGCAGCCGGGCCAGTTCATCGCCCGGGGCAACCTGAGTCCCCGGAGCGACCGTCCAGGTCACCTGGCCGGGAACCGTGACATACACCGTGCGGGCCTCCAGCGGCTGAATCACCGCAGGCACTTCCACGCGGTGCGGCAGGGGAATCAGCCCGACAAGCAGCAGGCAGCCCAGGCTCAGTCCGGTGAGGATGAAGAACCGGTTCCACTGCACATCGCGGCTGCGGACAGGATCGCGAACGAACTGCACCATCTGCACGACAGGCATCAGCACCATTCCGCCCACGGTGATTACGGTCATCATTTCAGCCAGCACTTCCAGCCGGTACGGACGCAGCACCCGGTGCAGAAACCACAGAATTGCCACCACCACAAACACGCGATACACAATCGCCGCCGCCCAGTACGCTGTCAGCAGCCACCGCAGGCGGTCCGGCAGCGAACGGGGATTGGTCCGATCGATACCCAGGTACCAGTTCTCAAACCGCGCCTGCATCAGCGAGGAAGCCTGCTGCCGCAGATTGGGGATCCCCAGCAGGTCGGAGAAAATGTAGTACCCGTCATACCGCAGCAGCGGGTTGCCGTTGAACAGCAATGTGGAAACCGAGCACACAAACATCAGGTTGAGGCACATCGAATTCAGCGGGCCCGGCAGCGTAAACCACCACAGAAAAGTACACAACGAGGCCAGCAGCAGTTCGACATACATACCCGCCCCGCTGATGGCAATCCGGTGCCAGCGGTTGGGCAGCATCCACGCGTCGGAAACATTCACATACAGGCAGGGCGTGAACGCCAGCAGCATGACGCCCATTTCATGGCATTCACCGCCATAGTGCTTGCAGGCCACGGCATGGCCGAACTCGTGCAGCAGCTTGGCCAGCATGACCGCCGCCGCAATCCAGATGGCGTTCTCCGCACTGAAGAACGCCTGAAAATCGGGCAGCCGGCGGGCGAGCGTTTCGTAGTTGAAGGCGGCCAGCGCACTGGCTCCGCTGGCCAGCAGAACACACAGCCCCACCATCAGCGGGGAGAACATCCAGCTGAACCACGGGGCCACCACATCGAGCATGGCATCGGGGTCGATGCCCCGGAAGCGAATCGCCAGCAGGCTCAGCAGTTTCCCTTTGAACTCCCGCATCCGCTGTTCGCGGCGATGCTCGACCAGGTGCTCGCCCTGGCCGGAAGCTTCCGACAGCACCAGTCCTTCCCGGTGCAGCATCGTCAGGAATGACTGCAGCTGTTCAATGCTGATTCGCAGCGGGGCGAACTGCTCTTCAAACTGCTCCCGCAGTCCGGCCAGAGTCACCCGCCCGTTGAGCTGCTGCAGCAGAAAGAATTCCTCCTCCTGCAGCTGGTAGTAACGCAGCGAGAGCGGGTCGCGCAGTCCCCAGCACCGGCGGCCCGCATGGTCGAGCGGCCAGGCCTCAAGATCGCGGCGGTGCCGCAGCTGCAGCGGCCGGGTAGCCGCGGTGGATCCCAGAGCGGAGGCGAATCCTGCTGTCGCCACAGTGACGTGTGCTCCTGTCGGTTCCTGGAACCTGCGGTCACTGATTACAGAACGGAATCAGCGGGCAGCGGCTGCCCTGGCGACGGGATCCGTCTCGGATTGCGAACCGGCCATCCGGCGATCGGGGCGGCCTGGCGGCAGGCTGATGTTCAGCGTCCCCTTTTCGCCGGGCCGCAGCTGGAGGTTGGGGTTTTCGATCTCCGCCCAGACCCGCACCTGCCCGTTGACCGGGTTGACCTCCGGGCTGACAAACACCAGCTTCCCCTGAAACACCCGGGGCTGGCCATCGGCCACCGGCACGGAGAGCGTTACCGGCTGACCGGCGAAACTGCCGTCGATCTGGCTGGCGGCCACAAAGCCTTCCGCCTTCAGCCGATTGACCCGCAGAATGCGAACCACGGTCGCGCCGGGTTCCACCCATTCTCCGGCCCGCCGGTGAATCTGCACCACAACGCCCGCGATGGGCGCTTCGATCCGGCGGCGAACCAGGTCGAGCCGGGCCAGCTTCTCTTCCGTATCGCGGACTTCGGCCGTCAGTTTGGCCACGTTGAATTCTTCTTCGGACTGCTCGATCTCCAGCCGGGACTGTTCCTCAGCCAGCTGCAGCCGGTCGATCTCGGTATCGGAAATGCTTTTGCGGTACTTCCGCACCGACTCCATCGAACGGTTCAGTTCGGCAGCGGCCACCTCGGCCGACTTGCGGGCAAACCGCACGCGGATGTCGTTATCAGCCTGACGCCGGGCGATCCGCAGTTCGAGGCCGGCCATGTGCACATTCAGCCGGGCTTCGTCATCCACCAGGTGGGCCAGCATTTCGCCCTTCTCAACGAATGTTCCCTCGCGGACGGCCATCTCCGCCAGCACACCCGCCACGCGGGAAGGCACTTCCACCTGCTCGATCAGTGTGACCACCGCCGGGTGCACCACAATTGTACGGGGAGCGGCGTCCGGCTCCGCCGTTTCCGGAGCGGCTGGCTCCGCGGGACGTGTTTGATCCGGAGTGTCCGCGGCGACGGACCCGGCAGCAGTGGCTTCCTGCTGCGCGGTCGGCTGCTGCGGGGTGGAAGACTTCTCAGCGGGGCCGGCTGCCAGCAGCTGCCCGGCAGACAGGGCCACAGCCAGCAGCAGTGCGATAGACGATTTCACGGCAGAACAATCCCTTCGATAAACAACCGCTGCACAGTCAAACGGCAGACGCAATTCTTCTGGCCCCGCAAACTTTCTGGTTCCCCGCGGTACCCGCAGCGGACGTGCCGTGCGGTTTCGCAGTTCCGGCACAGCGAACTCCGCCCCGACAGAGGGACCAGCCGACCGCCCGGCAATACCGACTGCCTGTCCATCGTAGCAGGCCACCGGCCGGCGGGTGAAGACTTTCGGGCGAATCCACCCGATTCCTGCCGCGGATTTCCTCCCATGATACCAATGAGTGGGCTGTGGCTGACTTCATGAGATGTGGCAGGAAGGCAACATTCCGGCGGCCACGTCACCCGGACCCCGCAAGTGGCACGTCCCGGAGGGACGACGGAACGTGGTCCATCTCAACCATGCCGCAACATGAACCATGCAGCAATGCCCCGCACGCTGGCAGGCCAGCGGCCAGGGCCAACCGCACCGCTGGTCAGAACAGCAGCCTGGTTCGGATGGCGTCCCACAGATCATGAAACCAGACATACCCGATGGGCCGCTGCCCGCACTGCACCTGCGGAATGACGGTTGCACCGGGCCGCAACCCGGGAACTTTCTCCGGATCCACCCGCACGGTCACCAGGACGGCCGGCTGATGGTCTTCGGTTTCCTCGGTCGTCAGGGCGATGCTTTCCACCGTACCGGTGCAGGTGGTGCCGGGGTCGGTGGCCACCAGAAACGACACCGGCAGTTCCTCTTCGCCGGCCGCCTGCCAGGCATCGATCACATGCCGGATGTGGTCATCCGGAATATACATTTCGATGATCCACGGCCCGTCGAGATCGGCCACGGTCAGCAGTCGCTGGCCCCGCTGCACCGGACGGGATTCCAGCAGCTGCTCGACATCCCACGTGAGCACGCGGCCATCCAGCGGGCTGCGGAGGCTGAGCGCTCTGCGGCGGCGGGTGAGAATTTCCTGCTGGCTGGTCAGGCTGCGAATCTGCTCCTTCAGTTCTTCCTCTTCGGCCGTCAGCCGGTTGTATTCCTCGATGGCCTCCGGCGTGTTCGGGCTGGAATTCAGTCGGGAAGCCTGAATCGTGGACAGCCGGCGGGACGATGTCTGCAGGTCGCCCAGGACCCGGCTGTACTCGTATTCGAGTTCGTCGTTCCGCAGTTCAATCAACAGATCGCCGGCCTGCACCTCGCGGGAATGGTCAATCGCAATCCGGCTGACTTCGCCATCCGTCGCGGCGAACACGTGCTGACGGATCTCCGGCTGCAGTGCCCCCGTGCCCTCGATCTGAAAATCTCCCGGCACCAGCACGAGGGCCAGCACGACGGCCGCCAGCAGACCGGGAATCAGAATCGTCTTCGGCAGTTGCCGCAGACGGAACAGATCGACGAACCGGCCCGCCAGCAGATTCAGCCACAGGAGCGGCAGCTTCTGGTAGGTCCATGCATTCCGCAGGGCGGGCTCGCTCTGCCGGGCCACCAGTTCCGTCCGCTGCTGCAAAGTGGCCAGCGGAACCTCGGTATCGAACCGCTCGATCACCAGCAGAAACTGCGGCCGGGCAGGCGGTGCGTGATCGGCCGGGCGTTCGGCGGTTTTTGCTGGTTCGGGCGGATGCAGCGGGACAATTCCCAGCATCCGGATATGGGAACGGTCGAGATAGTTCTCCAGTGGCCGGGCAATCTGAGGAGGAAGGCGATCCCGGGTGCCATCGAACCACAATGGTTCGCTGATGGCAGCCACTGCGCCGACCAGCTTTTCCAGCTGGCGGATGGAGGCCGAACGCCGATCGACCGAGGCCACACCGCTGACAGCCCGCACCCGGTATTTCGACGAGCGGTGCCGCACCACCACCGACAGGCGATCGCTGCCGATCAGCTGACGGCCGTCGCTGGCCGTGCAGGCGGCGACCTGCTCCAGATCGAGCTGCTGATGGACGGATTCCGCGAACTTCTGATACCGCGACCAGGAAGTGGACCGGTCCCGCAGTTCCGTCAGCTGCAGGTTGCGATGAAACTCGGTGGCCAGTTCCGCCAGGGTGGAAAGGAACCGCAGAGAACCATGACAGGCGGCCCGGCTGACAGTGGGCCTCTGGAAAATCTCCAGCACACCGTATCGCTGGTCGCCATCGGTCAGCGGACAGAGCAGCAGCAGGGCCGCGGTGGGGTTGGCAGCCGTGGCGGTGGAGCTGGATGAAGAACCACTGTCGTCATCGAGCAATGACTCCGCGGGCACGGCCTGGGGTTCCTCAGCCACCCGCAGTTTCTGCAGAAGCTGGTAGTGCTGTTTCTGCCGGTCGGGATCCACCGTGGCGAACAGATCACCCAGCTGAATTTCCGACTGCAGCTCGAGCCGTCCGTCCTTTTCCAGCCACACAGCACCGCCCAGGGCAGCCAGCGCCGCCACTGCCCGGTCCAGCAGCTGATGATAGAACCGGCCGGGAGGAATGCTGGTGCGGGCCAGCTGCGCCAGCTCATCCACGAGATCTTCAATCTCATGCCATGCGGTGGCGTCGGCCTGCGGAGACGATGCGGGAACGTTGCTGTTCATGGACTCCAGCTGCTCTCACCAGAGAGCTTCCAGTCGAGTGCGTCGGCGGGAACTGCCGGCGGAAAACGGTCCTGCCACCAGCCGCGGAACTCCTGCGGGAGGGGCATTCCGCCGGTAACAGCTTCTGCCGGATTCCGCCGGATTTCCGGGACTTTGTCATCCCGCCAGCTCTCAGTATAGCCCGCCGGCAGCGGGAGGGAACTGGTGCATCCGCCGGTTTGCTGTGCCTCTGGCGGTTTCCGCCATGCCATCGGCAGCAGGCGGTGCGGGGAGAATCTGCGGCGGCGGGCGAACCTGGAAAGACAGGCAGGCCACGTGAAGTTTGCCGACAGGACCGGCAATGCCCGGCGTGCCGAATACTCCTGGCGACGGGATTCTGCCTGAAATCCGGCTCGATCACTGCATAACGGTTGTGCGCGGCATCCGGGTTTGCCGACTTAAGAAGACATGGCTGTTCACTCGACGGGGACTCCGGCGCGTACCGTGCCGCGCGGTTCGCTGGAGAATCCACAATCCTCACAGACCAGGGACGGAATGCGATGAGGCGCGCAGGGGTGACGCTGGCTCTATTCGCTCTTCTGATGCCTGCCGCATCCGGATGTCGACTGTTCAGTCGTCCGGACGTCAAACAGGCAGCGGCGGAAGCGAACATAGCACACTACCAGGATGTGGCGACGCAGATTGAATATCCCACGGGGATGGATCTGCCCAACGGGGACCTTGCGGCCTCCGGTGCGCCCATTTCGATTGCTTACGATGGACCGATCGAGTACTGGGATCTGCGCCTCGAAGAGGTGATGCACATGGCCCTGGGCAACACGAAAGTGCTGCGCGACCTGGGCGGTCTCATGCTGCGCTCCCCCGATTCGGCGGTCACGTGGGTCGATCCGGCGGTGCAGGAAACCGATCCACAGAGCGGTATGGAGGCGGCCCTGTCGGCATTTGATGCCACATTCGCCAACAGCACATTCGCTGAAAACAACGACCGCGGGCTGAACAACTCGTTCTTCGGCGGTGGTATCCGCAAGCTCAAGCAGGATCTGATGGTCTCGCAGTCGCAGATCACCAAGCGGGCTGCGACGGGTACCGAGTTCACCGTACGGCAGAATACGCAGTACGACGCGAACAACGCTCCGGCGAACCTGATGCGGTCGTTCTGGGAATCGATGATTGAAACCGAATTCCGGCATCCGCTGCTGCGGGGTGGCGGTGTGGAGTTCAACCGGATTGCCGGCCCCAGCGATGACCCCGGTGTCATGAACGGCGTGCTGCTGGCAAGAATCAACAACGACATCAGCCTGACTGATTTCGAAATGGCCATTCGCGACTATGTAAGTAACGTCGAGAATGCCTACTGGGACCTGTACTTCGCCTACCGCGACCTGGAAGCCCGCCGGACCGCCCGCGATGCGGCCCTGGAGACGTGGCGACGGATTCAGGCTCTGAATGCGACCGGCCGCCGCGGTGGTGAAGCCGAGAAGGAAGCCCAGGCCCGCGAGCAGTACTTCCGCTTTGAGGAAGAAGTTCAGAACGCTCTGACCGGTCGGATCATCGATGGCACGAGAACCAGCAACGGCAGCCGGGGCGGAACCTTCCGCGGCTACGGTGTTTCTCCGGGTGTGCATGTGGCGGAACGGCGGCTGCGGCTGCTGATTGGCCTGCCGATCAACGACGGACGGATGATTCGTCCCGCACAGGAGCCCGAGCTGGCTGCCGTCGAATTCGACTGGCACGAAGTGCTGCAGGAATCGCTGATGCGGCGGACCGAGCTGCGGCGTCAGAAGTGGCTGATCCGCCGGCGGGAACTGGAGATGAAGGCTTCGAAGAACTTCCTCCTGCCCCAGCTGGACGCCATCGCCCGTTATCGCTGGCGTGGTATCGGTAAGGATCTGTTCTATCAGGACGACAACCTGACGCTGATCAACGAGCCGGACAACCTCGACCGTTCGGAAATCGACAATGCCTGGGACAGCCTGTTCAATGGCGACTTCCAGGAATGGCAGCTGGGTGCTGAGATGAGCTTCACGTTTGGCAACCGGCGGGCACTGGCCGGCGTGCGGAATGCCGAACTGCGACTGTCCCGGGAACGGGCCATTCTGCGGGAGCAGGAACGTGAAATCGTTCACGACATCAGCAATGCCATCAGCGACATGGACCGGGCTTATGCCACGGCCAAGACGAACCTGAACCGCCGGGTTGCCGCCCGCCAGCAGCTGGCTGCTGTGACGGCCGCCTTCGAAGCCGATACGGCACCTCTGGATCTGGTGCTGGAAGCCCAGCGGCGGGTGGCGGAAGCCGACAGCCGGTATCACGCTTCGTTCGTGGAATACATGATCGCCCTGAAGAACGTGCACTTCGAGAAGGGTTCTCTGCTGGACTACAACGCGGTGGGTCTGTCGGAAGGCAGCTGGCCGAAACAGGCGTACTCCGACGCGGAAGCCCGCGACGCACTCCGCAGCCGTCCGCTCAATCTGTTCGGGCACCAGCCGGGAGAGGTGGTCAGCAGCGGCCATGTCCTGCGGGGAACGCTGATTCATAATCCTCCGGTTCCGGGTGTTCCCGAGGGTGAGATTCCGCCGGAACTGCTGAATCCGGAACACGACCCGGAAGGTGCTCCTGCTCCACTGCCGGTGCCGACTGAGGGTGGAATTCCCGTCGAAGAAGTCCAGGACGGTCCGTCACTGGGTGCGGCCGGCAAAGCTCCGGCAGGTGCCAGGCAGGCCGGAAACGGGCAGGCGGGAAGCAATCAGCAGATTCCCGTATCGCCTCTGGCCAGACGACCGGTGGGACAGACGGGAACCTTCCGGACGACCACCGGGGCCCTCCCGGCAATGACCTCACCGCTGCGAAACGCGGGTGGCGGACGACCGGAAGCGGGCCGCATTCAGCAGACTTCCGGAGCCGCTGGAACTTCAGCAGCCGGCAGTCTGCCCGAGTGGGCCGGAGAGAACTGAGACAGCCGTCAGCCTGGTATCACCCCGATCGCCTGACTGATGCAGAATGACCGACGGCGGACAGCTAACTGAGCTGTCCGCCGTTTTCTGCTGCGCGGTGCGTCTTCCGACGGGCCGGCTGACAGCTGCCGGCAGGGGACAGGATTTCTGCCGCCGGGTGCGGGAAGCCGATTCCGGTTTCTGCGATACTCTGGTACTGATTGCCGCGGACAGACAGACAGACAGACTCCAGGAAGGTTGAGGCAGCACCGATGGCACCCGAACTGAGCAGCAGACAGACCGCGGGGCGGAAACTGCTTCGGTGGTTTAGCGTGGGCTCGGCAATGTGGCTGGCGGGCTGCTGCCTGGTGGTGACTGTGGCGATCCTGTCGGAAACATCGCCCATCCCCGGGCTGCTGCTGCTGTATGCGGGTGTGACCGCCGCAATGAGTGCCCTGGCGTTCTGCTGTTACTGGTTCGACAAGCGCCGGGCGATCCAGCAGGGGCAGAGAATCTCCGAGCGGAAGCTGCACCTGCTGGCGCTGTGCGGCGGCTGGCCGGGAGCCACGTTAGGGCAGCAGCTGTTTCGGCACAAAACCCAGAAGCTGAAGTTTCGGCTGGTGTACTGGGTGATTGTCCTGCTGCACCTGGCACTGGTGGCGTGGTGTGCCTGGCTGATGATTCGGCCCGCGGCCCCGATGGTGGCAATGGGGTGAATGGGTGCCGCCGCGCACACCGGGGGAACCCCCATGCGATTTTCAGCGATCGTCCGCAGGCCGCTATAATGCTGTCATGAGTCATCGCGGAGGTTCAGCAGACCGCCTGTCGGAATGGTGGTTGCCGGCCTCTGGCAGTATTTCGTGGACAATGGAGCTGAAGAATGGACAAGCAGGGGCTGATCGACAAGCTGAACGAGGATCTGGCGGGTGAGCTGAGCGCGATCATTCAGTATCTGACATATGCCGCCAAGGCGACGGGGCCGTTCCGCCCGCAGCTGTCGGAATTCTTCCTGACGGAAGTGGCCGACGAACAGGGACATGCCCAGTTTCTGGCGAACAAGATTGTGTCGCTGGGTGGCGAGCCGACCACGGTACCACGGGAAGTGGCCAAAGCCTCCAGCAACCATGAAATGCTGGAAGCGGTTCTCGCAGCGGAACGCCGGGCCGTGAAGGACTACTCGGAGCGAGCGAAACAGGCCGATGAACTGGGTGAAAAAGGCCTGGCCGTTCAGCTGGAAGACATGGTTCGCGATGAATCGGGCCACTCGGAAGAGACCGAGCGGATTCTGCGGGACTGGCCTCTGTAACGGGCCCAGCTGTGATGATGCTCAGTCGGAAACCGTCGTCGGCTTTTCCGTGCCCGTCCTGCTCTGCAGCAGGGCCAGCAGCCGGCGGCGGAAGGCGGCAATGGAGAAGCGGGCATCCGCATGCTGCTGCGCGGAACGGCTGAGGCGGGCCTGCGTCGTGCGGGACTGAACGGCATCCAGCGCGGCGGCGAAGCTGTCGAGTTTCCGACAGAGGAAGCCAGTGCCTGCGGCGATCTGTTCGCGGAAGCCACCCCGGTGATCGACCAGCGGGATGCAGCCGCAGCGCATCGCCTCCGCCACGGTGCGGCCGAAGGACTCTGTCAGCGTGGGATGGTGATACAGCATGGCCTGCCACCTCCACAGATGAGAACGGGCGGCGGGTGAGGCGGGGAGGAACCGCGCCCGCTCGCGGCAGGCCAGGCGGAGCGATCGCTGCAGTTCCTGCGGGCAGCCGACGAACTCCCAGCGGACCCGGGGAGCACCGGCCGCCAGGCGGGAATAGAACTCGATCAGCTCCCCCGGCCACTTGCGGGCTGTGGGCGTGCAGAGGCGGCCGACCACCATTTCCCGAGGTGTCCAGCTGGAACTGCTGCGGCGGCAGCTGTCTTTTTCGGCAGGAACCGGCGGACGCGGAACTCCCTGCAGCAGCACTCTGTCGCCCGGCTGCCGGCACCGGGCGGCCAGCCATGCCGAACAGCAGACCGTCTGATCGGCCTCGGCCGGTGTGATGACGGAATGCAGGTACTGCACCACATGCGGTCGGGGGTGGAGCCGGCTGCGCTGCAGTTTCTCCAGCGGGGAATGTCCGCGGGGCGTGTTGTGCAGCACGATGAGATCAGGCTGGAACCGGCGGAGGAAGCCTGCCGGTGCCCGGTCTGACTGGCTGAGTTCCGCCAGCGAGCAAGTGGTGCAGCCCGTGAATGCCTGGCGGGTTTCCGCGGAGATGGAGCCGCGGAACAGAACCATGTGTGCTGCTTCGGGAAAGGCACGCGTGAGAGTCCAGGCACAGGCGGCGGTGCCGCCGGTGATCTGTCCCACGTTGCAGACCTGCAGGATGCGGAGTGAGCGGGACATGGCGGGGAGTGGACCGTGAATAGGGGTCGGTGGTCAGAGGTCAGGATTCAGGGAGGAGCAGGTTCCGGTGGGCAAGCCAGTAGTGGCGCCCGGGAAATGGTTGTCACAGGTGTTTGATCGCTGAGTCCTTCCCTCGGTCCCTCTCTGAAAGGGAGGGAAGTGAAGAGAAGCCCCTCACCCCAACCCCTCTCCCGACGGGAGAGGGGCGGAAGAGAGGAGAAACGAAGACCCTTATCCCGGCTACTCACGACGGCCCCGGCGTGCCCTGGCAGAGTGGGAAGTGAAGAGGGCTGTGCTGGCGGGTTCAGCCGTCTTCCTGGAGCTGGGGGTGATCGGCGGGAAGCTGGTCGAAGGCGGCGGGCTGCGGGTGATGCGGGGTCGGCGGCTGCGATGGTTGCCGGGCTGCGAGACGGACGGGGCCTTCTTCCTCGACGAGGTATTCCTGATCGTCGTGCTGCGGAATGGGCGGCTGGTCGTCGTGCGGGGCAGCGGGAGCACGGCGGGAACCGGCGGGCGGTCCGGAGGCTGTCCAGCGGTGGGGACGATAGTCCCGCATGACGCCGGTGCCGGCGGGAACCCGGGGAGCGGTGCGACTGTAAAGTCCGCGGACGGGTTCGCAGGCGGGATCGCCGATTGTGCGGCGGATGTCGCGGAGGGCCTGCCGGACGGACTGATACGGGAAGTGATCGTTGAGACGGCTGTCCGGAGTGACGGAGATCAGCCGGACTCCGGCCAGAGCCAGATTGCGGCGGGACAGCCTGAGGGCCTGCACCACCCGGAAGTAGTGCTGATCGGCATTGGCCGTGGTCCGCAGAGGGCGGGTTTCGCCGAAATGATAGTGACTGGCGGGAGCCGTGCGGGCGAGTTCCTCCAAGGACAGGCCGGCCTGTTCGCAGTCGCGGAAGAAATCCTGCAACAACCCGCCGGAGCTGTAATGCACGCCGTGCCGGCGGGCCAGTTTCAACTGCGGAGGGGAAGGGTGAATCTGCATGTCGGCTCCGGCCAGATAGATGGTGCGGAAGCCAAGGCGGTAGGCGATATCGATGGCCTGGATCAGGCTGTCGGACCAGTCGGCAATGGCGGTGTGCGCTGGCGAAAGAAAATCGGCATAGCCGCGACGGACATCGCGGGGAAAGAAGACCGTGCTGGGGCAGTCGCACACCTTGTATGTGGTGCCGGGGACCAGATCGAGGGCCCGCCGTTCGTGGACGAATTTCAGAATGCGGGGATCGAGATAGACCGTGCGGTGAAAGCGGGTGGAGGGATCGTAGGACGTCCACAGATCGGGGCGGAACAGCCGCGAACCGGCCAGATTGACGCACAGTTTCGGGATGGGTGAAGCCGCGATTTCCGCGTGTGGCAGCTGTCCGAGTGACGGGCCGCCTCCGACCAGCCAGCAGGCCGAGCCGGTGGGGCCGGCGAAGGAGTCTTCCAGCAGAGCGGGCGTGCGGGTGCGGTCGGTATGCAGGCGATAGAACAGCGACATCTGGGCAGCTTTCTGCAGTTCGGGAGTCGTCGGAGAGGGAGTCGGGGGTCGGAGAATGGAGGGAAGACACTGCTGAACAAGCCAGCAGTGGCACGTGGATATGGATGCCTGGGATTGCGGAAGGATGAGACCCTCCCTCGATCCCTCCCTGAAAGGGAGGGAAGGAAGAAAGGAAGAGAAGACCCATGGCACCCCGGAAGGGCGGGAATTCCGTTCGGCCCGCACATGGTGAATCAGCTGATGCCGTAGCGGATTTTGAGGGCGTTCTCGGCGGCGGTGCGGTCGGTGCTGTTCAGGGCTGCTCCGAAAACAGCCACACAGAGGACATCGGCCTGCAGAGGCTGGGATGCTGAAGTGGTGGCCTGTCGCCAGGCACCGAGAGTCGTCTGGTTGAGGGTGAGAGAACCGACCGAGACTGCCGTCGAGCCGAGGGCTGTGCCATCGCGGAAGTATTCCACCTGGCTGCCGGTGAAACGCCAGCAGTAGACATGCCGACCGGAGGCGGAGTTGGGCTGGCTGCCGACGACCCGGGAACCGCTGTCGGGATGGCGGATGAAGGGCGATCTGACGGGGTGCTGAATTTCCTGCTGGCTCATGCCATCGGAATGACCCAGGTGCAGCACATGGCCGTTGGCATCGCTGATGGTGCCCATGACGGCCAGCAGGGTGTAGGGCACATCGTCACCGCTCAGCTCGTCGTGCAGCCCGTCGATTTCCATCCAGTCGGATGCGAACCGGACCACCGGCACGCCGTGGCCGCTGCTGGCGGAGTCTTTCCAGACCGGGCGGGCGGCGGGAGACGACTGTGTGGCATCGTGCGCGGAGCCGGAGTCATCGGGCCAGGTGATGACAGGATCTCCATCGGAGAGCGCGGTGATGCTCTCGGCCTGCAGGCACAGGAGGAGCGGGCCGAATCCTTCGAGCAGGCACCCGTCGGAAGAGCCACCCGGCGTTCCTGAAGCGGAGCCGCCACCGACTCCGCTGGTGGCCGATGAGAAGAGACCGCCGTCGGAGGAGTCTTCGGAAGCAGGCGAACCGGAACCGCCGGGTTCGGAGTCCGGCGCGGAGCTTTCGGCTCCGGAACCGGAATCGGAAACAGCCGACGAGGACAAAGCGGCTGAGGAGGAGCTGTCGGACAGGAAGGAATCAGAAACCTGGGAATCCGACAGGATGGAGGAATCGCTGGAGAACCACGAAGCCGAGGAGAAGGTGCCTTCGCCGGTGGAACTTTCCGGCGGGGGGAAGGTGAGAATATCGCCACCGTGGTCGGCGGCGGCTGCACCGGGAATCTCCCAGCGTTCGTCGTGCGGAGGTTCGGCCCACAGTTCCTGAGGATCGGGCGGGCCGAGTTCCACGCGGAAGGTGGGAACGTGATCGAACTGGACGCGGACTGATTCCGGCTGGGCCGTGATGAGGGGCGTTCCGTCCCGGTCAAGCAGCCGCAGCTGCCCGGCCCAGGGACGGGGCAGGACGGAGCGGCCGGCGACCTCCACGGTGTAGCGGGCCGCGGGCTGCGCATAGACGCGGAAGAACTCCTGCGTGAACTGACGGGAATCGGACCGGGTACGAATCCAGGGAACCCAGAGCCGGATGCGGCGTTCTCCGTAAGCGGTGCGACTGGCGGGCTGCACGTAGTTGCCGCGCCAGCGGTAGAAGCCACGGGCGGTGACATCGGAATTGACGGTCTCGTCGTAGACGTAGTCGCCCGTCAGCACAATGCGGTTATACAGCAGGCTGCGGTCGCGGAGTTCCTCGAGTGCGAGCAGGCTGGAGCCTTCCTGCCAGGTATCGAGCAGGGTGGTTTTCGAGTTGAGAAAGAAGAACGTGCCGGATTCATCGACGCCCCAGGCGGCGTTTCCCGCGCGGATGGCGAGATCCCGAATGATAGCCCGGGCGGTTTCTTCTCCGCGGAACTTGAGACTGGTGACCGGTGCGGCGGTGGCCGGAACTTCGATCTGATCGAGATCGAGCTGGATGTTCGTCTGAGGAACGATGTACTGCTGGAGCAGCAGCCGGGTGAGATCGTCGGCGGCGGAGACGTGATCGACGGTTTCGTCGAAATGATCGGGATCGTTGGGGAACAGATCCGTGTTGGCGTAGCGGTGCGGGGGGACGTTGTCGGCCACGGTGCTGCGGAAGCCGCCGGGGAACACTTCGTTGAGCTGGGCGCCGGGGCCGTAGAGCTGGAACGTGA
>JAGQPV010000528.1 GCA_020426545.1 Planctomycetaceae bacterium | reverse complement strand
CTCTCGTCCAGGTCGCGGTGAGTTCGACGGATGGGTTGTAGACAGTATGCGCGAGCAGTCGTTGCAGTCGGGAGAACTGCGGAACGTCAGATACGACAAGTTCGTATCGCGAGTCAGCATCAAATGCCTGGCAGTGTTCCCAGGAGCGGTTGATGATTGTGAGACGATCTGGCGTCAGTGTCCACAGCGAGTCAACAGCGTAAGGGATTCCATGTTCGATTGTAATGTACGACATGTGTACTCAGTGGTCGAACTTGTTCGTCGTCCCGTAGGCTCGGTTAAGCGAAGCGAAACCCAGCATGAGATTCACGCTGGTCGCTGGGTTACGCCTGTCGGCTAACCCAGCCTACGTTACTGGACGCCGACTCAGGAAGCGTGAACACACGCGGAGGCGAACCATTTTCCAAACATAGACAGGCGATATGTCAGGCGAAGAAGTTGTAGTCCGTCTGCGACTTGAAGCTGCGGGTAAAGCTCACCTGCATTCGGTCGACTTTCAATTTTTGTCACCAGTTTTTTCTCTCCAAGATCCTGTGTCAAAGTTAGGTGATGATCTTGGCCACCGAATTCATCGAATTCAAAGTTTACTTTTACGAAGTTGTGGATCACCCTCTCCTGGGGATCCCAGGGTGCATCTGTGAACTGTTCGTTCCTGGCGAGACTCTTGATTAGTTTTGCCTGCAGAGGTGAAAGTCCCTTGATGATGCTAGGGAAGGTTGGACTTAATTTTTCAGCCGTATTTATGTCAATGGCTTTGGCCATCAGCTCTTCAAACATAGACATTAACGGACTGTCGTCGCTTGTGGTGGCGAATGCCTGCATCACTGGAGCAGCAATTTCCGGTGGTGCTTCTCGTTGATTCTCGGGCGGGACTCTTGTACGCACGCGTTCGCAGAATTCGGCGAATCGATCCTGGTAAGCGGCAGCCAACTGAAGTGGCGCAGTGAATAGCCGAAATGTTTTGAGCGCGTCTTTGGTAAGGCCGCCGACTTCCTGCATCGCGGGAGAGAGAGCGTCGTCATATGACTTCTTTGCGACCTCAGAATTAATAATCTGTCCCGCACCTGCCAAGTCGCCGATGAGAGGTCCTTTTGCCGGCTGGTCGTCGTTCGACGTCACGTTTGCGCTCCAGAGGGTTCCAGTTGTACGAAGTGCCGGTTGTTGGTCCAACCAGGTAATGACAAGATCCTGCATCACGCCTACAGTCGCTATGTTACACTGGACGAAGACTCACTCGGCTACCCATTCCACTTGGGAGCCATCTCCCTGTCAACCTGTACCCTGAGGTCGAAGAAGGATTCTCATGTTCCCAAAGTTGCAGGAACTCACCCCATTCTGGACTCCGTTGGCTGATGTGTGGATACTGGAAAGGTGACCACAGCGGTTTGCGTAGTCGTCCTCTTCCGCGGTGGAATTCATCGTACCAGACAGCCGGCAATATGACTGAGAACCAGAATCTGCATGCGGCCGATCCGTTTTACAGCACGCGGCGGTATTTTCTGGGCCGGGGCATGGGCCTCAGCCTGGGGGCCATTGCCTGCCAGCTGCTGGGAGATGGTGGTGGTCTCTCTTCTGCTGCCGCTGCGCAGGCGGTGGATGCGGGCAGCTCAGCTCCCGCCGCTGGTGGCCTGGCCGGGCTGCCGCATTTCACGCCGCGGGCGAAGCGGGTGATCTTTCTGACGCAGTCGGGCGGGCCGTCTCAGCTGGAGCTGTACGACCACAAGCCGCAGTTGGAGGCCTGGGCGGGGAAGGAACTGCCGGAATCCGTGCGGCAGGGCCAGCGGCTGACGACGATGACGGCCTCGCAGCAGCAGCTGGTGATGCCGTCGAAGGCTCCCTTCCGCCGGTGGGGTGACAGTGGGGCCACCGTCAGCGAGTGGCTGCCGCATACGGGGGCCGTGGCCGACGACCTGTGCTTCATTCATTCGATGCACTCGGACTACATCAACCATGCCCCGGCGATGACCTTCCTGCAGACGGGCAACCAGCTGCCCGGGCGGCCCAGCATTGGAGCGTGGACCAGCTACGGCCTGGGTTCGGTCAATCGCGATCTGCCCGACTTTGTGGTGCTGGTTTCGCGGATGCAGCGGCCCAGCGACCAGCCGCTGTATGCCTACTACTGGGGTTCGGGCTTTCTGCCGTCGCGGTACCAGGGGGTGCGGTTTCGCAATGCGAAGGAGCCGGTGCTGTACCTCGACGACCCGGCCGGTGTGCCGCGGGAACTGCGGCGGTCGATGCTGGACGGGCTGGCCGAGCTGAACGGGCTGCGGCTGGCCGAGTCGAACGATCCTGAAGTGGCGACCCGCATTCGGCAGTATGAAATGGCGTGGCGGATGCAGTCTTCGGTGCCCGAGCTGACGGACCTCTCCGGCGAGACGCAGGAAACATTCGAGCTGTACGGACCCGATTCGCGGCGGCCGGGCAGCTACGCGGCCAACTGTATTCTGGCCCGGCGGATGGCCGAGCGGGGCGTGCGGTTCATCCAGTTGTTCCATCCCGACTGGGATCATCACAAGAAGATGACCACCTGGTGCACGGCCCGCTGCCGCGATACCGACCAGCCGACCGCGGCCCTGATTACCGACCTGAAGCGGCGGGGCCTGCTGGACGATACGCTGGTGGTCTGGGGCGGTGAGTTCGGGCGGGGTGTAGCGGGCCAGGGGAACTGGAAGAGCCCGGAGGCGGGGCGGGACCATCACCCCAGGTGCTTCACCATGTGGCTGGCCGGCGGCGGCGTGAAGGCCGGACACACGCACGGCGCGACGGATGACTTCAGCTACAACGTGGCCGAGGGCGGCGTGCATGTGCACGACCTGCAGGCAACGATCATGCACCTGCTGGGGGTGGATCATCGACGTCTGACGTACCGCTTCCAGGGGCTGGACATGCGGCTGACCGGTGTGGAAGAACATCACCCCGTGCGGGAGATTATGGCATGAGCGGGCGCAGCGAGTGGACCAGGTGGACGAACTCGATGCTGATGCTGGCTGTGCTGCTGCCGGCGGGGCTGGTGCAGGCGGAGGAAAATTCCAGCTGGCAGCCGGACCGCTGGCTGGATGTGTGGCCGGCTGCCGCACCGGGGGAGACGGATCGCAACACGGGAGAAGCCCTGCCCCGCAGACCGCAGGAGAACCCGCCCGCGACGAGGATTCGCGGAATCACCCGGCCCCGGCTGGCGGTGTACGAACCGGAGGCCGGGAAGAAGAACGGCGCGGCCGTGCTGATTCTGCCGGGCGGCGGGTACAACTATGTGGTGGTCGACAAGGAAGGCTCGGAAATTGCCGCGCGGTTCAACCAGGCGGGGATTACCGCGTTTGTGCTGCACTATCGCACGAAGAGAACGGAAGAGCAGACGAAGAGCACCGGCGAAGCGAAACCAGCCAGCGGCAGTGAACCGGCGGAGCCGCTGTGGCGGAGGCCGCTGGAAGATGTGGCCCGCGCGGTGCGGGTGGTGCGGGCCGGTGCGAAGGAACAGGGACTCGACCCGGAGCGGATTGGCGTGCTGGGGCTGTCGGCCGGTGGCCAGGTGACGTCCATTCTGGCGACCCGGTTTCAGCAGGAATGGTACGAGCCCGTCGATGAACTCGACGGCGGTTCCTGCCGGCCGGATTTTGTGATGCTGATCTATCCATATCAAATCGTCACCCGGGATGGCGGCGGGCTGATGGAACCGATTGAGGTGACTGCGGAGACACCGCCGACTTTTCTGGTGCATACGCACGATGACCGTTCGTCGTCGCTGGGCAGTGTGCTGTTCTATGCGGGGCTGAAGCGGCACGACGTGCCGGCCGGGCTGCACATCTACCCGAATGGCGGGCATGGATACGGCTTACGGGCGGTGCCGGGTTCGCTGGTGCACACCTGGCCGGACCGGGCCATTGACTGGCTGAAGGTGCAGAAACTGCTGCCCTGACAGATCCAGGTGCTGTCCAGAGGGCGTCCTCCAGTGATTCGCGGAATACCGCGCGGGTTTCTGCGGGGGACTCAGGGGGAAGTTGCCTGGCAGCACTGGTCTGTGCAATTCCTGCGACCTGACGGGTGAGGCAGCTGATTCGCTGGCCGCTGGCGGATTCTGTACGAATACAGCTGGCCGGTATGGATTTCCCAGGGGCATTCCTCTGTATAATGGCATACTGCCGTTGTATCCTCGCGCAGCCTGCGGGCTCCTGCTTTGAAACTGTCCGGAAATTTCGTGTCCCCCCTGGCCGCATATGTGAAGCCTGAAACGGAAGCACAGGTCGTGGCGGGAGACAACGATTTCCGGACAGGCACTCACTGGCGTTCCGGTGTTGTTCGCGCCGGTTCCCTGCCGCAGTATGTGATCTTCTCGCCAGCCGGTCAGCCGGCGTTCCCTGTCGGA
>JAGQPV010000527.1 GCA_020426545.1 Planctomycetaceae bacterium | reverse complement strand
TTCTATCTTTCTGGCATCTGACTGGATCCGACAGCTGACCGGCTCACTCGCACTCTCTGCGGGATGCAGCTCTGGTTATCTCCAGAGTGAGTTACCCTCGGTCTGAGACTGTCGGCAAGCATATCTGTATTGTTCTGTTCAGTTTGTCCTTCGACAGGAACCGTCATGAAACGCTCTCGTACTTCAATCAGCCCCTCGCGGGGCGGATTCACCCTGATCGAACTGCTCGTGGTGATCGCCATCATCGCCATCCTGATCGCCCTGCTGCTGCCAGCCGTTCAGCAGGCCCGGGAAGCGGCCCGCCGCACGCAGTGCAAAAACAATCTGAAGCAGATCGGGCTGGCACTCCACAACTTCCACGACGTCCACCAGTACTTCCCCGCTTTGCACGGGCGGCCGCCGGGAACGACGTACAATGCAACGAACGCAACGATGGGCCCTGGCTGGATGGCTTATCTGCTGCCGTTCATGGATCTGGGTTCGCTGGGGGATGAACTCGCCGCGAATATCACCCCCGGGCAGATCACCTCAGATACGGAGGGAGCCCGACAGGTGCAGAACGGGTTCTCCTTCTGGGGATCAACAGTTCATGCAAATACCGTGACAACATTGCCTTACACGGATGCGTCCGGATCGGCCCTGCCTGCAAATTCCGGCATCGAACTGGCCGCGAAAAAAGTGATCCCTTCCTACAGGTGCCCGTCAGCTCTGAACACCGACCTGACCTCCTGGGGCACAGCCACTGCTTCCTATGCCGGCAACTACGGCTTCAGTAACGGCTTTGGATTCTTCCAGTTTTATGGCGTTCCCACTCGACTCGGCGAAATCACCGATGGCCTGTCCTACTCGGTGGCCGTCTCAGAAGCCGGAGCGGACAATCCCCCGACCGACATGGGCTTTGAGCCGAATGATGCCCACCAGCCGCAGTGGATGGGCAGCCCCCAGGGCAACTGGACCGCACTCGCCCGGTACATCCATTTCGGCGATATTTATGCGCCCAACGGCGGCAGCTCATCCGCATTTACCAGTGGACATCCCGGCGGTGTGCATGCTCTGGCGGGCGATGGGGCCGTGCATTTTGTGAGCAACGGCGTCGATATCTGCGTCTGGCTGTCGCTGGGCAGCATCCGGCCGATCGATTACTTCCTGGATTACTATGCCAATGGGGCCGGCAGCAGCGCATCCTACACGAAACTGAAGAGCTGGCCTCAGCATTTCAAAGTCAGCACAACTTCGAGTACCACCTACGGCCAGTATCAGAAGGAAATTCAGGCTGGCTGGCCCAACGACTGAACGGCGGTCATGGGAAACGGTTCTGAAGGTCTGCGAACCTTCAGACTGGTGGAGCCATCTGTGCTGCCCGCAGGCCCCCCGGCAACTGGTGATCTCAGCCGACTGGTGCAGAGACTCGCCGGTCAGGGGAATCCTTCTCGCCCGAGGGGAAAATGCCAGTCGGGCAGTACGCATGGTGATTCCGTCGAATTGACGAGGTACGCGGGACATCGGCCCTGGCCGGTGCCCGCGTTTCTTCTTGCGCCGGCTGCCAGTCTTCTCCCGCTGCTGCAGCAACAGCCATAATTCACGACGGCAGCTGCACGCGCAGCAGGCCCGGAATGAAAGCCGGAAAACATCCGCTCCCTGCGGGTTCCGGGATTCGCTATTGCGTCAGAACGTCTGCTGGCAATAATGCCCGTCCTCTCATCAGGCAGTGCCGATTTCTGTCAGGCTCCGCCGAAGGCAGCTGCTGTTGTCCCACGAAGATTTCAGGCCGGTTGCTGCTGTTTGTAGACACATCGTTCTCACGCATTCTCAACTCTCAACGTCGACCAGACCTGCTGGCCGCGTCTCTCTGAGCTGTCCCGTGCTGCGTCTGACATTCGTGCAGACAGCGTACGTCGCCAGAATTTCCTCATAGACACTCACAGGTTCCACGGACGGGAGCCACCCCATGTGGTGCGCGAACTGCCAGGCGGAGGTTGCCGCCGAAGTTCTCGACAACAACCGCACAGTTCTCTGCGCCAACTGCCAGTCTGAGCTGGGATCCCTGCGGGGAGCCAGCGCCGACGAGCGGACCAGACAGGCACGCGAGCTGCTCGAACGCTGGGCCCAGAGCGGAATCACCGACCCGCTGTCGCCCCATGCGCGGTCGCGGGGCGCAGCCGATGCTGCGGATTCTTCCGCCCCCAGTCCCCCGGCAGCAGACCGCGCTGCAGAGCAGGCTCCGCCACAGCAGCCTGCGTCACCAGACAGCCCCCCGGCAGCGGCTCCGTCCCTCGACACCGAAACCGACAGTCCAGCGGGCACCGCCGACGAATCCACCTCCCATGTGCCGGCTCCCGGCCGAGCAACTGCGACCGACAGCCCGCAGGCACCCGTCGCCTCAACTGGTGGACGGCGTTTGCGATTTGATACGGCGGAGCACACCCGGGACCAGCAGGCAGTCCCGCCGGCACGGTCGTCTGTTCGCACCAGTCCCGCCGATTCGTCGCCCGATTCCCGGCAGGCCCCGAGGCAGCAGATTCGATTCGACCAGCCGCACGGAGAGCCGTCGGACACGCAGGACCACCGTGCTCCGGCGGATCCCGGGCCGGCCCGCACCGCCCGCGACGAGCGGGAAGTCTCCGCGGAAGCCCCCTCGGAACATCCTGAACACCGGACCGCGTCTCCGCACAGCCGCCGAGCCCGGCATCCGGAGCCTGAAACCGACTACGATGAGCAGCCGGCTCCGTCAGAGCCGGCCGTGCGGTTCCATCAGCCGGAACACGGTCCGCATTCCGCACGTCGCTCCCGCCGCCAGCCCCAGGAACCAGCCTACTACACAGGCCAGACGGAAGAGGATGACTATCAGGAGCAGGCTCCGCCGTACCAGCCACCCTATCGCACTCCGCACCAGCGTCCGCCGCAACAGAAGCCGCCCGAACAGGTGGTGCGACGAGTGACATCCGTCCGACCACGACGCCCCCACTTTGCCGATGTCACCGAGCAGCGGTCCCGCGTTCATGCCCCGCATGCCGCAGCCCCGCAGCCACACTTCGATGTTCAGGCTTTCATGGAGCCGGCGCCGGAAACACCGGCCAACTGGCTGTCGATCGTGGGGCCGGTGCTGGCCTATCTGGGTGTGGGACTGCTGACCGTCGGCACCGTACTGGTGTTGTGGGCCTGGTTCGGTGGACCGGCCAGCTACGCCCCGACTGGCTGGCTGATCACCACAGCCGGCCAGATGCTGCTGTTCCTTGGCATTGTCACGCTGGTTTCCGGTGGAATGGAACAGACCACAACCGAAGTGCGAACCCGCATCAGCCATCTGGGCGAGCGGATTCTGCGGATGGAACACGCCTCCCGCGACCATGCCCTCCGTGGTCCCTCGATTCCCTCGGAGAACTTCGACCCGGCCAGCAGACCAGCCCGTTCACGGGAACGGGCCCGGGCTGCTCAGCCCCGCCGCCGTCGCCAGTAGAGTCTGCCCAGTCCAGTCGAGTCCTCTTACGCCGGTCGTCAGCGGAGTCTGGTAACCAGCGGGGCGCGACAGTCAACGGGGCCCGGCCGCCAGCTCTCGTGGTCATTGAATCACTGCCAGAACAGAAAAACCCCCGTCGCCTCCAGCATTCCTGGGGGTGACGGGGGTTCTGTCTGTCGTGGTCGAACTCGAAGCGGAGAGCCCTGCAACGGGCCGGGACGATTACTCGTCCTCCTTCGCTTTCCCTTCGCCTTCCGTCTTCTTCTTTTCGTCCGACTCTTTCTTTTCAGAGTCGGCAGCCGGCGGAGCTGTCGGATCCGGTTTGGTTTCCGGCTTGTAGGCATGATCGCGGCGAACCGTGACCGTGGCCGCTTCGATCCGGTCACCGGCTTCGATCTGGTCCAGCACTTCCAGGCCTTTCACCACGCGGCCGAAGACAGTGTGCCCCCGTTCCGCATCGCGGTCCACATTCAGCCAGTGGGTCGGCAGGTGAGTGATGAAGAACTGCGAACCGCCGGTGTCTTTGCCGGCGTGAGCCATGCTCAGGCTGCCCCGGAAATGCTTGCGGGAATCTTCCCGGTAGCATTCGCAGTCGATGGTATAGCCCGGTCCGCCCTGGCCATCGTTGGCCGGGTTCTCATCGAGCGTATTGGGGTCGCCGCCCTGAATCATGAAGTTCGGGATCACGCGGTGGAAGGCGATCCCGTCGTACTTCTTTCCATCCACCAGACTGATGAAGTTAGCCACCGTATTGGGAGCCTCGTTCTCAAACAGCTCGACTTCAATTTCGCCCTTCGTGGTCTTGAGGACCACGCGGGGCAGCTGGTTCTCCGTGCCGACGGCTTCCGCTTCGGCGGCCCGCAGTTCCTGCTCCTTCTTCCAGAACTCCACGTAATCTTCGGCGGAAT
>JAGQPV010000526.1 GCA_020426545.1 Planctomycetaceae bacterium | reverse complement strand
CGACCCCGGACAGATCGAACAGGGAAGCCGGATCCTGCTCGTCTTCAATCAGCTCGTGCACACCGGGATCGTACAGGCGGATAATATCGCCATCGATACTTAAGGTGCGGGGGATCCAGATGGACGACCCGAAGCAGCGGGTCATTCGTTCGGCGATACTGGTTTTACCGTTGCCCGGTTCTCCAAACAGGAACATGCCGCGTCCGGAGTTAATTGCCGGCCCCAGCCGCTCCAGCATCTTCTCATCAATAATCAGATCGGAAAAAGCCCGCTTGAGATCTTCTTCGGTCGCTTCCTGCCGGGCAATACTCTGGGCCTCCATGGCATTGAGATAATCCCGCAGCCCGACTGGTGCCGCACCGTAATAAGTACATTCCGCATTGTATCGCTGGGCCCGTTCGCGGCCATAATCGGTGATGGCGAAATCATAATCGCCCATCTCGGCGGAGCCCTTGAAGCTCAGCACCTGCTCCTGCTTGAGCCGCTTGAGAATCGGGTCAACAATCTGGAAGGGCAGCTTCAGCTGCGCACAGATCAGCCGGCCAGTCCCGGAACCACGGGCGAGCAGGAACTTCAACACGATCCGCTCGACTTCTTCTTCGGTCAGTGCGGCCTGTTCCAGGGTTTCGGGAACTCTGGGTCGGAACGGGCCTTCGCCCTCGCTGGCTCCCCCCAGCAGCGAATTGACCCGGTCGAACAGATCCCGCAGTCCGGAATCCTGCTGCAGAAAATCCGGCGTTTCGAGTGAAGCGCCGGAAGAGTGGGGCCGGCGGACGGGACGAATCGGCCCCGGCGCTCCCGCAGGGTCGGAGGCTTCGTGTTCTTCCGCCGCATCAGCGGTATGCGGGGCGTTCATCTTGAGGCCAGAGGGGGCATCATTCCCGGTGGAATTCGCGTCATCCAGATCGGTGAAGTCGAAATTGTCGAGATCTGCCAGGTCACCCTCCGCAGCCAGATGGCTGGCCGGCAGGAGCGATGAGGACGGTGACTGGTCTGGCGAACGGTTCTGCCGGGTCAGCTGGGCCGGAAACTCAGACGGTGAAAGCTTGTCACTGCTCGATTCCATGAGACCTGTCTGCCGTATCAGCCTGCTGTAACGGGATGGCTGCGCTGGAGGCACTGCCCGATCGAAAACCCTGAGACCAACTGCTGTCATCCGGCAGAGGGAGAACGGACCGACAGCACACTCGCTCGCGATCTGGCCGGATCGTCCCGGCTGCTCACCAGTGAAACGTAGGTCGCCCCGCCGGCATGTCAAATTCTGCAGGCCCTCCGGCGGCAGGAAGTCGCCCAGGCGGATCGCTCTGAGCTGCCCGCGTATGCAGGCAGACCGTGACAGCCCGGGGAGACGATAGCCGGTGGCCGTCCGGTTCGGCATAATCGGCACGAGCCGCACCCGGCAGGTGTGAGCCCCTGATTCTGTGGCCTTGAGGACGCGGCGGGAGACAACCATGAGATTCGAGCAGCGGGCAGTCATTGTCACGGGTGGCAGCAAGGGTATCGGCAGCGGATGCGCGGAAGTGTTCTGCCGGGAAGGCGGACTGGTCGCCATTCTGTCCCGCGGTCGGGAAGCCGGAGAAGCCAGAGCACGGGAACTGACGGAAGCCGGGCCAGGACGCTGCCTGTTCCTGCAGTGTGATGTCAGCCAGCCCGCGGAGCTGGAAGCCGCAGTGGCCCGCACCGTCGCTGAGTTCGGGCGGCTGGACTGCCTGATCAGCAATGCCGGCTGGCATCCGCCGGCCACATCTATCGAAGAGACGTCACTGGACGACCTGCAGTCTCTGCTGCAGCTGAACTTCATCAGCACATTTGCGGGGGCGAAGTTTGCCGTGCCGCACCTGCGAAAAACCCGGGGCACCCTCATCAATATTGCGTCGATGGTGGGGGTGCTGGGGCAGGACAGGGCAGCCGCCTACTGCAGCACGAAAGCCGCCCAGATCGGCCTGACCAAAGCCCTGGCGGTGGAACTGGGGGGCGACGGGATTCGCGTGAACGCCATCCTCCCCGGGAATGTGGATACCCCTCTGATGCGGGACTGGGCCGCCACGCTGGAAGACCCGGCGGGAGCCCTTAAGCGGGTCGAGCAGCTGCAGGTATTCGGCCGCATGGCCAATGCCGAGGAAATCGGCCGCACCGCCCTGTTCCTCGCCACGGAAGACTCCAGCTTTCTGACGGGCGTCGCCCTGGAAGCTGATGGCGGCGCCAGCCTCGATTACTGAGCGGCATTTCGCCTGATCGTCATTGCTGGCCCGCGGTATTTCGCCCTGCGGCAGAACGAAACGAACAGGATGGTCCTGTCACCGGGACAGCGCACCGGAACAGCGTCCCCGGAAAGGAAACCACCGGAAACAGCTCACCGCTCCGGCAGCCGCTTCACGTCCCGCACATGGTTGTGACAGCTGATGCAGGTGGCGGTCAGCTGCTCGGAAATCCAGGCGGCTCCGGAAGCGTTGCCCTGCTCGGCGGTCTGCAGCAGGCTCTCCGAAAGACGCTGGAATTCGACATTGAAGTGGCCGAAGACGGCATCGTTCTTCCGCTCCGTGGCCCAGTCCTCGGTCCGGGCGATATCACGCAGTTTCCCGGCTGCGCGAGCCACCATTCTGGTATCCCCCTGAACCAGCCCCTCAAGGACTTCCTGGGAAGCCGTCAGTTTGACCTGCATCAGTTCCGCGAGGCTCACATCCAAATGCCCTGGAGTCTTTCCCGCCAGAGCGAGGTCTTCGCCACTGCTGCGAACGGCGACAGCCAGCAGAACCGCCAGGCTGAACGCGATTGCCGAAGCCCAGGCCATGTGGCGGTGATACGAACGGGCAGCTGTTTTCATCAGTGGAATTTTCTCCTGGCTTCCGGGTTAAGGACTGCAGACCGGTTCACATGGGGAAACTCCCCGCATCGAACCGACACCTCCTGGCACAGTCCTGAGAACAGCAGAGGACGACCCGGCCGCCCCTCCTGCTCTGAAAAATCTTGCCGCGGATTGTCCCGGAACTTCCCCTGACTGACAATGCCGGTTCACCGCTGTTCAGGAGAATCAGCTGATTTCTCCCATGATACCTGGCCAGATTGATTTCTCCCGCCCGGTGACCGACGATACGCCTCACCCGCGGAGTGCCTGGGGTGGCCTGCGGCTGGCAACGGAAACTACACGCCTGTTCCGTAATTCCAGCACCGTTCATGTCTGGAATCCGCGTTGACCGCAGGGTGGCAACATTTGAAAAGATGCCTCCAAAGGCACCGGGAGTCTCACGTGATTGACCGTTCCGCCAGCCCGCTGCAACAGCCCGAACCCGCAATGTGGAGGGCACTTGCGCAGGCGGAGGAAGCGGCCGCCAATGGCGAGGTTCCCGTCGGCGCGGTGATTCTGCACGAGGATCGAATCATCGCCGAGGCCCATAACCAGCGGGAGACTCTGCAGGACCCGACCGCCCACGCCGAGATGATCGCCATCACTCAGGCTGCGCAGGCGCTGGGCAGCTGGCGACTGCTGGACTGCACGCTGTTTGTCACTCTCGAACCCTGCCCGATGTGCGCCGGTGCCATCGTGCAGGCCCGCATCCCCCGGGTGATCTTCGGCACGCTCGACCCCAAAGCCGGGGCCACGCATTCGCTGTATCAGATCACCAACGACCCCCGCCTGAACCACCGCGCTGTGGTTTCGGGCGGTGTTCTGGCGGAAGAATGCGCGGGGATTCTGCGGGAATTCTTCGCCGCCCGGCGGGCCGAAGGCAAAAAGTGATTCCGGCCCGCCCTTCGTGGGTCACGAATCAGAACCACCCCGCCAGTCCGTTTCATCATTCAGCCCACGCTGGCCGATCTGCGGTCGCCGCCCGATCTGCAGCCGGGGGGCTGACGCGTTCAAACCGCTTCCGGCGCCAGCAGAAACAGCACCAGGTTGACCAGGTTAAACAGGCTGTGAACCGTGACAGCCGCCAGGGCGCTGTTCTCCCGCTGGTACACGAGGCCCAGCATGATCGCCAGTGGCAGCAGCGGAATCGGGTTGGGCCACGGATGAATCACGGCAAAAACGAAGGCTGAGACCAGCACGGCAACGGCCGGGGGAATGGAAATCTGCAGGAACCCCTGCAGGACCACGCGAAAAACCCATTCCTCGACCAGCGGGGCGAGTACCACCACCACCACCGCGACCTGCAGCACGATCGAAATTCGAGGATCGTCCTGCAGCAGCTTCAGCATGCTGTGGCTGGGTTCATCGACAGGTCGCAACCCGAGCAGATGCACTGCCGCTGCCAGAATCGCCACCGGCAGCGCACTGAGCAGAAATCCCCGCAGACCGGCCCGGAGCTGGTGCCGCCAACCGGCAGGAGACAGCCCGTCCTCCCGCAGAATTTCCGCCAGGGAAGATTCTGCAGCG
>JAGQPV010000525.1 GCA_020426545.1 Planctomycetaceae bacterium | reverse complement strand
GCTTTCTTCCCGCCACAGCACGTGGGTATCGGTGACGTCGCCGCTGCCGCCTCCGCGAACCGCCATCACCCATGATTCCGCGGGGTCGTCGGCATCGTAGCGGGCACCGGCGAAGTTATCCGGGTGCAGAAAGGCCTTGTCCAGCTCCTCGCCTTCGAGGAAGCCATCTTTGTTCACATCGCCCCGGTCGAACTTGGCAAAAAACGATTCGGGAACCGGGTTGCCTTCGGTGCTGGCGCGAATTTCATCGCGGGTCAGTTTGCCGTCGCTGTTCTTATCGGCCGTGGCCAGCCACTGGTTGGCGATTCCTCCGCTCTGCAGCGAAATGTAAACCCGGTCTCCACTGGCGCTGGGCGTGGTCTTGATGTTCCGCAGCAGCACGCGGGCGTACCACAGGCGTTTGCCCGTTTCCGGATCGTAGCCAATCAGCTTGCCGGTACCGGCCACCACGATTTCGTCTCCCCGGTCGGTCTGCACGATGACCGGGTGAGAGTAATTGACCGCCATATCGCTGCGGTCGTCCTTCCACAGAATTTTGCCCGTGGCCGTGTCGAAGGAATACAGGGCCGGGTTCAGGTCGTCATCCTGCACAAACAGCAGCCGGCCATCATGCAGCACGGGCGACATGGCCGCGCCCCACACGAACACGAAGAACGGCTTCGGCAGCGGCGTCCGCCACACATCGGCGCCGGTCTTCGCGTCGAAGGCCATCATGCCCAGTGTGGCCGAGTAGAAGTACACCCGCTCGTCATCCACTGCGGGAGTCGTCGAGGCGTAGCTGTTCACCCGGTGAATGTTGGGCAGCTCGTCCAGATGGAACGACCGCTTCCACAGCTGCTTCCCACTGGCCACATCGAAGCACAGCAGGGCCACGGCCTGCTCGCCGTCCATGGCGGAAACATACACCCGGCCGTTCTTCACCACCGGGCAGCCCACGCCATCGCCCAGGTCGACTTTCCAGTGCACGTTCTCGGTGGCGGAAAACTCCACCGGCAGAGACTGTTCGGCAGTGGAAACGCCGCTGGAATTCGGCCCGCGGAACTGAGCCCAGCCGTCACCGGCCTGTGCCGGACTGCTCGCCGCAGTCACACCGCACAGCATGGCCCAGGCCAGCAGGGTACGCATCTTCCTGCAGCCCGAGGAACCGGTTCGCGATGTCTTTTTCGGGGGGAACAGGCTGGCTGTGCTCGTCGTCATGGGGGCCTCACTGCCGCGATCGCGGCGGACAGGTGCTGAGCGCGAAGATTCAGAATCGACCGCTGAGCAGCCGACCATTGCATCGTAATGCGGTCGGCAGAGACGAACAACCAGCAGCGCGGTTCAAAAGCCGGGCCAGCCAGGTCTGCTGAGGAGCAGACGGCTGGCTGCCGGCTGTGCAGGCATCGGAAGCAGCAGGGAATCTCTACTGGCCGGCATTCGGCAGGGCGATGACTTCCCCCAGACCGTACTTTGTGGGTGCCGTCTGGTAAATTTTGTTCGCTTCCGGCAGCAGGTCTTCCAGCGCGGCCGAACGCGAGTCATCCGAAGGATGCGTCGACATGAACTCCATCGGTTTTTCGCCCTGGTTCATCGCACCGAACCGCTTCCAGAACCGGGGGGCTTCGGCGGGGTCGTAACCGGCTTCGGCCATCAGCATCAGGCCGATGTGGTCGGCTTCGGCTTCCTGGCGGCGGCTGTACGGCAGAATCACGCCATACTTCGAGGCAGCCCCATAGGCAGCCAGAATCATTTCGCGTTCTTTTTCTTCGCGGTCTTTGGTGACGGTGGCCAGCGCTTTCTCCACCACACCTGTGACCGACGACTGACTCATGCGTTCCCCGCCGTGCCGGGCCAGGGCATGGGCAATTTCGTGCGACATCACCACGGCCAGGCCGGCCTCGTTCAGGCAGACCGGCAGAATGCCTTCGTACACGGCGACCTTGCCGCCAGGCAGGGCAAATGCATTGGCTTCCGTCGACTCGATGACGCGGAATTCCCAGTCGTACTCGGGACGCCCGGCCACCCGGGCAATGCGATCGCCCACCCGCTGTACGAGGTCCTGCAGTGCCGTGTGGCTGGTGGGAGTTTCTTCCGCCAGAGTTTCCTGGTAGGCCGTCACGCCCATCTGGATTTCCTGGGCTTCGGGAATCAGCAGCAGCTGCCGCCGACCCGTGACGGGAGCCGTCTTGCAGCCCGACCAGCACAAAACGGCCAGGCAGACGGAACCCAGCAGACCGGCCAGCCAGTAGCGGCCGGGCGGGGTCAGTGGGCGAAGCGCAGCCGTGCGGCCTGCTGCGGGCTGTGGCGGAGATTCCGGTTCCGGAGCGGGCGGGGCCGGGAGGTGGTTGTGTTCCATGGAGAGAGTCTGGCAGAAGGAGGACCAGGGAGGGGAATGCCGGCCTGGCAGGCAGGAGACTGCGGATTCTGAGCGCAATGGCAGCCGGCAGAGGGGGCTGCAGCTTATAGGAGACGCTCGCCCGCTGCGGCAAGAGCAGTTGCAGCCATCTCGGGTTTTGAGTTACCTTCCGGCAGGACTGGCCGGAAACCCGCCGAAGGAACGCGCGATACCGGCCGGCAGTTGCGTTCGGTCTTTGTCAGTTCTGTCCGAGTTTGCCGAAGAATGGCCGTTTCTTCGAGTCGGATACTCTCCCCGCGAGTGCGATATGACCACCGTTATGGTTACCGGCGGAGCCGGGTTTCTGGGCAGCCACCTGTGTGAACGGCTGCTTGAACGCGGCAACGACGTGATCTGCCTGGATAATTTCTTCACTGGCCGAAAACGGAATATCGCCCACCTGCTGGGCAATCCGCAGTTCGAGCTGATCCGGCACGATATCGTCCATCCGATTTATCTCGAGGTGGACCAGATCTATAACCTGGCCTGCCCGGCCTCGCCCGAGGCCTACCAGTTCAATCCCATCAAAACGATCAAGACCTCCACCGTGGGAATGGTCAATGTGCTGGGACTGGCCAAACGGTGCCGCGCCCGCCTGCTGCACACGTCCACTTCGGAAGTCTATGGAGACCCAGACGTTCACCCGCAGCGGGAAGACTACTGGGGACACGTGAACCCCATTGGCCCCCGCAGTTGCTACGACGAAGGCAAGCGGGTGGCCGAGTCGCTGTGCGTCAACTACCACCAGGAGCACGGTACAGAGGTGAGGATCGTGCGGATCTTCAACACCTACGGACCGCGGATGGCTCCCGACGATGGCCGCGTGATTTCGAATTTCATCATGCAGGCCCTGAAGAACGAACCGCTGACGATCTACGGCGATGGCCAGCAGACGCGGTCGTTCTGTTTTGTCAGCGATCTGGTCGATGGCCTGATGCGGCTGATGGCTCACGAGACCGAATGCGGGCCGGTCAACATCGGCAACCCCACCGAAAACTCCATGCTGGAACTGGCACAGCAGGTGATTGCCGCCACGGGGTCGAGTTCCGAACTGACGCACCGCGAACTGCCTCAGGACGATCCGCGGCGCCGCTGCCCGGATATCACCAAAGCCCGGGAGCTGCTGGGCTGGTCTCCGCAGGTCGACCTGGAACAGGGCCTCAAAGAGACCGTGGACTACTACCGCTCGCGGCTGGCAGAGGAGGCAACGTGAAAACTTTTCTGGTCACAGGCGTTGCCGGCTTCATCGGTTTTCACCTGTCCCGCCGGCTGCTGAATAACGGCCACCGGGTGATTGGCGTCGACTGCCTCAGCGATTATTACGATGTCACGCTGAAGCAGGCCCGGCTGGATCTGCTGCAGAAGTCCGGGGATTTCTCCTTTGAGAAGCTCGACCTGGCGGACCGGGCTGCCGTGGAGCGGCTGTTCGCCGATTCGCAGTTCGATACCGTGATTCACCTGGCAGCTCAGGCCGGTGTGCGGTACTCACTGGAGAACCCGCATTCCTATCTGGACTGCAACCTCACGGCGTTTCTGAACATGCTGGAAGGCTGCCGGCACCAGCAGACGCCGCACCTGGTCTATGCCTCCTCAAGTTCGGTTTACGGCTCGAACACGCAGATGCCGTTTTCCATTCACGACAGCGTGGACCACCCCATCAGCCTGTATGCGGCCACTAAAAAGGCCAACGAGCTGATGGCCCACTCGTACAGTCATCTGTACCGACTGCCGACCACCGGCCTGCGGTTCTTTACCGTGTACGGACCGTGGGGCCGCCCGGATATGGCGCTGTTCAAGTTCACGAAGGCCATTCTGGCCGGCGAGCCGATCGACATTTACAACCACGGTAAAATGCGGCGGGACTTCACCTACATCGACGACATCGTCGAAGGAATTGTTCGCGTGGCGGCCCGCATTCCCGAGACCAATCCCGACTGGTCGGGCGATCATCCCGATCCCGGCACCAGCATGGCTCCGTGGGCGGTGTATAACATCGGCAATAATCAGCCGGTGGAACTGCTGCAT
>JAGQPV010000524.1 GCA_020426545.1 Planctomycetaceae bacterium | reverse complement strand
TGTCCCATGCGGCCCGCTACCGTGGTGGTCATGTCCATGATGTTCATGGCCATGGTGATCATGCCCGGGGTGTCCCTGTGCGCCGGCATCGTGTCCCTGCTGCAGATGACTGAGCGCGGCCGATTCGGAATTGTGCGGCTGGTCGGATGCGGCTGGTGCCGACTTCCCGCGATCTGTCACTGCGGGAGCAGGTTCAGGCTGCAGAGGCAGGGCGTCGCAGCAGGCCTGAATATCCTTCTGGGTTGCTTCACCATGATGATGAAAATGAAACATCCGCACGAGAAAGAACATCGTCAGCAGACCGGCCATCATCCAGTTGACCGAAGTGCCGGATGACCCCGTCTCTTCAATCGAATGGGGCAGCAGATGGAACACGGCAATGCCCAGCATCAGCCCGCCCACCGTGCTCACCAGGACCTGCATCCGCGTGTGTGTCAGCTCCACCGCACCGGGCAGCCATCCGCCTGCCAGCGAAGCCGCCACAATCAGCGTGCAGTAGCCCGCAATCAGTTTCACGTTATCAGCCGCTGACCGCGAGAACTCCGCCCGTTCCGGCATCATGTCTTCCGCTGCGGCGGCGCAGGCGGGAACAGCCAGATGAAGCAGCAACAGGGCCAGCAGCCCGGCGGCAGTCAGGCGGACCGCCCCGCTCCGACGAATCGTGCAGGGAGTCGTCCGCAGACCTCCCCCACTGATTCGCCCCCCCGTGACCTGCGACTTCATCGTAATGGCAGTCCAGTAACAGAAACGATTGCTGGGAATCTTCATTTTGCAGGAGATTACCAGATTCCCCTTCCCACTGCAGGGTGACGGGGCACTGCAGGCCGAACTTCGCGTGGCACAACCTGCCATTCGCCGGGGACGCCGAACTGACTCCGCACGCGGCTCCTCTTCACCGACTGGGCTGTTTTCCGGAACACGCCTCCGCCGGGCCGCCACATGTTGCCGCGACACCACATGTTGCCGACGAACAACTGCTCGCCGTAACACACATCTATTAAACAGGTTGCGAGTCACATTCTTCCCCGCGGACTCTCCCGTGATGCCATGGCACCACATCGCCCCATCGGGCGGGCCTGAACAGCTTCTGAAACTTTCTGTCAGGAGCTGTTTGCGCAAGTGCAGGACTTCAGGCAGGTTAGCGTTCAGGTGGAACTGCATTTCGTCACATTTTCTGTACTCTGCGCAAACTTCGGCATTCAGCTTGCTTTACATGTTTCATCAGCCTGACACACGAGACAGAAACAATCTGAACGGGTACCCGCTGTTGCGGGAAGACGCCCTGCTGTGCGGAAAATCGTGTGATTCAGGGCGACGGTAACCCTGCCATCCAGCCCTGACCGGGCACAGCCAACCTGAAGAGAAACCGACCATGAAAAATCTGATCACACAGCTGTCCCGGGATGAAGCCGGGTTCATTGTCTCCGCTGAACTTGTCCTCGTGGCCACGATCGCCGTGCTCGGCATGGTGGTGGGCCTGTCCGAAGTGGCCCACAACGTTAACCAGGAACTGGAAGACGTGGGCAGTGCCTTCAGCAGTGTCGATCAGAGTTTCGAATCCTGCGGCACACGGGGCCACAAGGGCTGGAAGCGCAGCTCCAGCTTCCACGACTCCGCAGACTTCTGCGATGGCCAGAACGACATCGTGGGCAGCTACTGAGGCTGCCGCTGGCCGCTCTCCGCTTCCCCCGCTCAAGACATGAAAACGTGATCCGGCTGATTGCTTCCTGCGGCTGCCGGCGGCAGACCACCGCCCGCCGGACGCGCAGCTGACTGCCTGCCTGAGTGACTGTTTTCTCTGACTTTCCCGACTGTATGCCACCTGACCGCGGACTGACCTCCCGCAGTTCAGGTTCTCCTGACCAGAAGCCCTGACCCTGAGGAATGAGGTACTGCAACATGATTCATCTGTTTGAAGCCCTGCGTGCTGACGAAGCCGGTTTCGTTGTCTCCGCCGAAATGGTTCTCGTGGGCACCATTGCGGTGCTGGCCATGATCGTGGGCCTGGCGGAAATGTCGCACAATGTGAATCAGGAACTGGAAGACGCTGCGACCGCCCTGGGACGCATCAACCAGAGTTACGTCTACTATGGCCTGCGGGGGCACATGGCAGCGGTTGCGGGGTCATGGTTCCACGACAACGTGGATTTCTGTGACGGCGAATTCGACATCGTGGGCACGCACCCCCGCAGCGAGAACAAGTACGGTAACGGCCACGGGTACTGAGCAGCGGCTGCCGCCCTGCCCCGGTTAAACAGAACCTCCCCGTCCACGCCGGGGCTGGCCAGCCTGCTCGAAAGTTCCCGCTGTCCGATCGTATCGATTACTCTTCGTCGACTGTTCCTCTCTCAGCTGACAGCTCTCACTGACAGTCCTCCAGCCCTTGCCGCCATTCGCGGTGGGGGCTGTTTTCGTTTCCCCATGAACGATGACGAGTCACCAGTCCGGAGAATGCCCTCACGGGGTACATTCCCGGGTACCGATGCGGGGCAACATTTCGGTTCAGCTGGAGACTGCTGTCCCGCGAAAACGCTCGTCCTGTCTGTGTGACGATGGCCCCGACGGCTGGCAGACGGCCTGTGATCCGCAGGTTCAAACGCAGCCGGGCAGGCGTCTGCGGATCGTGTCATCGGGAATCGTTCCGAACCGGCAGAAGCTGCGGCGTGTCTGATGATCGGCATGCAGAAACTGCACGGAACATTTTCGGAAGAAGAAGATTCAGGGCCGGAATGACAGAATTCTGCTCGACGGGACAGCGGCCCTGCTGTGACAGCCAGCAGATTCGGCAGAAACTGCCGCAGTTGAGCGACGAAGCGCCATCATTCTGAATTTCCGGCTCGTCCGCTGAATTTTGCCTGCAGCCAGTTTCCACCATGCACCGGAAAACAGGCGGAAAAGTGCAGAAATTCGGCGAACTGCAGGCAGAAACCACACATTTTCACCTCGGCCGGGGCCCGCAGCTCATGTCATTCTGACAACTGTCGTTTTTGATGGGCGAAATGAGTTCTGCCCGCAAGTCGTTGATATAAAATGGTTTGCAGCATGAAAGGGAAGTCGGCTGCGATCGTGGCACAGTGTTTGCATACCATTCCCGAGAACTCAGAAGCCGGCTGACTCCACCACGGGATGCAGGCCGGTCTCACATCGGGCAGATGCTGCCAGTGCAGCAGAACTCAAGGAGAAGACGATGAACCACCGCACCCCGAGCCGCCACTTCAATACAGCCGGCACCCATACGGGAACTCGCCAGGAGTGCTCGGTGCGTGTTCTGCGGTGTCTCTCCGCGGCCGATGGCTACCTTGATCTCAGCATGCCCGCGCATGCCCTGGCCGAACTCGACCGGATCGGCGATCCCGGTCCGCTGGAAGCGCCGGTGGCTTTCCTGCGTGGCGAAGCTCTGAAAGCTCAGCAGAAATACTCGGAAGCCATCGAGCCACTGCAGCGGGCCGCCCGTCTGATTCCCGCACCCCACAACCAGATCGCCTGGCGGGCCCTGGAGGAATGCTTCCGGTTACGGGGCGACGACGCTCTGGCCGACATCGTGCAGATGTTTGCGGAATCCTCCGGCGACCCCTCGGATCTCGAGATCGAACTGCAGATCTCCATTGAAATCGATCTGAACAGCCTGGACTGCGGCCAGGACGATTCGGAAGGCTCGTCCGACGACGACCCCTGCTGAAATTGACCATCTCCGCTGCAGCGTTTGCCGGCTTCCAGCTGGCCTGCTGCCCCAGGCCGGAACCGGCCACGTCGATCTCGTGACGTCGATCTCACAATCCGTCCGCCCTCTCTGCCAGCCAGGCAGATTCCCCGGCCCCAGGCTGTGACAGAGAAAACCGGTTACTGTCCGCTCAAACGCTCTCTTCCCTCCGGGCGTCCTTCGCGGGCCATCCGCTCCTGTGAGCATGACGGCCCGCCCTGCGGTGCTGCTGCGGCGAACCTGAGCAAAACCAGCAGCCGTCCTCCAGGTGTGTACGATTTGCCCTGCCCGGGTCAGACGCTCACCCGCTCTTTTCGCCCGATGCCAACAGGCAGTCGGCTGACGGGCATTCCCGCGCCGTAGCCTGTCAGGGCCGTCACACGAAGGAAGGTTCCCGCCTCCCGCAGTCTCCCGAATTCTCTGCGGATGCTCCTGAGGGAATTCCTCGCCCGGCCCGATTGAACCGGCAACGTTCCTGCCGTACTCTCTGTGCTCGCTGAGGCGGATGAACTTCCCGCGGCAGGCGGCCTGCCTCTCCGGCCAGGATCCACCGAGCAGAGTCTCCTCGCTGCGGGGAACGCCGGCTCAGGGCAGTCGGGGGAATTCCCGCTGCTGTGGGGAAATCGCTGCTGCCATGTGGGCTTCTGCGGGAAAACCTCTGCGTTCCCTCCGTGCGTCCAGGGGCCAGCTGATGGGTTTCCAG
>JAGQPV010000523.1 GCA_020426545.1 Planctomycetaceae bacterium | reverse complement strand
GCAGGACTGCAGCACCAGTGCCGATGCGGGACCAGCCCGCAGCAGCAGGCGGCAATGTTCGCCCGAGGCTGATCTGCCGGCTGTTGAAGCCGGAGCGTGATTGACGGCAGGAACATTGATTCTCAGAGAATGTTACTGTTTCTGTGGGTGCATTGTCAGGCGGCCGAGTTTGTCGAGCCCCAGTTCGGTAAACCAGATGTTGCCGTCCGGCCCGGCGAGGATGCGGTGCATTACGGTGCCGGCTGAAGGAACGCGAAAATACGTGACGGGAATTCCCGAAAGGTCACCATCTTCCGCCTGCTGGATGGAGCGGTCCACCCGGATGATGTAGTCGGCTCCGGCGGGCAGCGGGCTGTTACGATTCACGTAGCTGTGCGTCCAGAGGTGGCCTTCGCTGTCGAAGGCCATGCCCGCGAGGATCGCGTTTTTCTGCGTCATGGGGATGGCGAATTCGGTCAGGCAGTCGTCGGCATCGATCCGGCCGACTTTGTTCCCGGCTTCTTCGCTGAACCACATCGATCTGCCATCCGGCCCGGCGACCACAGCGATGGGCCGGCTGTTGGGCGTGGGAATGTCGAACTCGGTCACTTGACCCTGCGGTGTGATCCGCGCGATTCTGTTGCCGACCAGTTCGGTACACCAGATGTTGCCGTCCCAGCCGGTGGCCAGGTAGATCGGTACGGCGCCGATGGTGGGCAGCTCGAAATGTTCGACGGAGCCGTCGGGATTGATGCGGCCGATCGTGCTGGTTTTCTTGCCGGTGAAGCACAGCGTGCGGCCGTCGGCGTCGAGACCGAGACCGTGCGGAAAAGGATTGATGGGCTGCTTTGCCCCGGCGACGTTCATGCGGATATCGATCTGCTGCACGATCTTTCCGCTGCTGTCGATGCGGGCCACGAGCCCGTGAAATTCCAGCGAAACCCACAGCTGGCCGCTGGCGTCAAACTGAATTCCATGGGGTCGGCTGCCTGGCGGCATGGCGAAGAACTCGGCTGTGCCATCGAGGGAGACGCGGGCGATGTGGTCGTGCGTCTGACCGGTGACCCAGAACTCACGCCCGCCCCGCGGGTTATATGCCAGTTCGTGCGTGGATGGACTGCCCTCCCCCGGCCAGGCCAGCGGGAACTCGACGACTTCGGCTGTTGTCCTGCCCGCTGTGGTTGTGGCTTTGGCTTTGCTGTCTTTCGCCGTGTTCTCGTCGGCAACAGTTGCGGACGAAACGAGAGAAACAGTCAGCAGAAAGAACAGGGCGGCGGAGTGTTGCTGCGGATGCACGTGAGAAGTCTCCGAGGACGCGGTTATCAGAGTTGAGAGGCGGCACAATTGAGAGGCAGTAGAACGTGGAAACGGATCACGGTTTCTCCCGTTCTTTCGTGAGGGTGCGGAGCACGCTCGCGGCCGGGTCGGCCATCAGGTCTCGCTTTGAACTCATTGCACCGGCCATTTCATGGACCCGGTGCGGTTCTCCCTGAAAGGCGAGCCGGGCGGCCAGACGATCGGTATACAGACGGGCCAGCACACTGATGGCCCTGTCCACATCTTTGCCGTAATCTCCGCCGACATGAATCAGTCGGTCTTCCACCCGCTGGGGATCCATTACGAACCGCAGGCATTGATAACTGGGCGTTTCGATGCTCAGGGTGTGCGGTGAAATCACGGCTGCCGAGAGTTCCCGCCAGCGTTCCGGTCCCATCTCGTCCCGCCACTTCTCCAGCAGGGCGACTGTGGAACGCACCTGCACGCTGGTGGCAAAGTACCGCAGCGCCACAATCGAAGGGAAGATTCGCGCGGCATAGGCCCGGTACTCGTCGAGCGTAAAGCCGCCCGCATCCAGTGTGACATCAACGAAGTTGACCGACTCCGTCAGAATCGTTCTGGCGTGTTCCCGCTCCTCGCCCGTCAGCCCGCTGTCGTCCAGGTGCTCCAGCGAGTCGGTGATGCTTTGCCCGAACTTCTTCAGATCGGCGTGCCAGCCAGTGGAATGCGGAGTAGCCAGCCAGGGAGAGAGGATCACGTAAATCCCGAGGGGTGCATGGGCCACATCTTTGGCCAGCTCGTACGTTTCCGGCACTGGCTGCACGGTGACCCGGCGTTTGCCGTCACGCAGATTGAAGGTTCCACCCTCACCATCAAACTGCACGACGATCACGGGGTCGAGGTGGGCTGCTCTGTCGGCCAGGGTGCGGGAATAGTACTCGCGCATCGTTCGATTCATTCTGCGGATTCGAGCGTTGGACTGCTGCTCCAGACCGCCGGCAGTCGCGGCCCCTTCCACAGCCTCCTGCAGCGATTGCGAATCTCCGGCAATGCGTTCCCGAACTGTTTCGGTCTGCGCCGCAGTTTCCGTCTGCGCTACGGACTCTGTGGATGACACGCACTGCAGGAACACCACGATTAGAAAAATCCGGCTTGCCATGCTCAGCTCTCCACTAGTTCACTGGTTCGGGAATTCAGGTAGTGAACTTCAGTATGGAGCTGCGACGGGGCAAAAGCGATGCAGTCTGAAATTCGCAGTGGATTGTTATTGTTGAGGTGGCCCCTGGAGAGCGTGTCGACGTGGAGTTTCGCGCCGACGGCACACCGGGCGTTTCATTTCCCGCGGGCTGGTACGCCATCTGCGTCTATGGGTGTGACAGGAGCTGCAGGCGTCCTGCATGCTGCCAGCAGGCAGCAGAGGTTTCGCTTCGGCAACGAAATGCTGCCTTATCGCAACATTCGCCGCCGGAAGCGGCCCTCCTGAACAGCGCTCCTGGAGTTCAACCCCCGGTGTGCCATGCGATGTGCCGACAATCATTCCGCTGTCTCCGCTCGATGTCAGCCTGAGATCCAGCTGCGGGTGCCGCGACCGGCTGGCTGCCGGCTCGTGATCCGTCTGGCTGTGGGCTGCGCTGCGCTGTTTGCGGTGGGTCTGGCGTCCGCTGAGGCGGAAGCCGGGCACTGGTCGTTCCGCCGGTCGTACTTCAGTCACGATCTGCCGCCGGCGGTGGCCCGGCACTATCCGGCTCCGGAAAGTCGTTCCGCCTATCGACGGCCTTATGTGCACACGACGCCCGAGTTCTCGATTCGGGGGGGCTACCGGAACAACTTCATCTTCATGCGGAGCGGCCTCAGCACCGATGTGACCGTCGTGCGGGAAGACTGGTACCAGCTCGGCCGATAGGCTTCGCAGCGGTCTCTGGCGGGCGAAGCAGGACAGGATTGTTGACCAGCCCTTCATGGGCTGCCACACTGTTCATTCGCAGCTGCGCGGTCGCCTGTGGCGATCGACCTAGTTCCCGCCCGATTTCCGGAGGCCCCACCCCATGCCTGCACGCAGTCGAGTTCCGCACCCTGTTCAGAGCGTCCTTTCCCGCAGCCTGGCAGCCATGACAGTTGCCGCTGGCCTGATGCTGGCTGGTGCGACTTCCGCCAGCGCAGAGAACTGGCCCAGCTGGCGGGGCCCGACTCAGAACGGCATCAGCCAGGAGACGGAAGCGCCTGTTCGGTGGGATCGGGAAACGAATGTGGCCTGGCGGCTGCCGCTGCCCGGTTCGGCCGGTGCGACTCCGGTGGTGTGGGGAGACCGCATCTTTCTGACTTCGGCTGCTGGTGAAGCCACTGAAGGCGGAGAGCAGAAAGAGGCTGCCCCGGAGAACACGGAACTGGTGCTGCTGGCTGTCAGCACGGAAGGGAAAATCCTGTGGCGGCAGGTGGTGGGCCACGGTGATAAGACCGTGCGGGGCGACGAGGGAAATGCGGCTTCGCCCTCTCCCGTGACTGATGGCAAGCATGTGTGGGCCATGATGGCCAATGGTGCCCTGGGCTGTTACACGGTGGACGGGAAGGAAGTCTGGAAGCTGGACCTGCAGGAGCGGTACGGTAAGTTTCGGATTGCCTTCGGCATGACGGCCACGCCCGTGCTGGCGGATGGCACGCTGTTCGTGCAGCTGATTCACGGCGACGGCAGTGCAGAAACCCAGGAAGCGATGGTGGTGGCCATCGACAGTCTGACGGGAGAAGGTATCTGGCAGAAAGACCGCATCACCGGAGCGACCAATGAGAACGAACACTCCTATGCTTCGCCGGTGCTGTATACCGATGCCGACAGGAAACTGCTGCTGACGCACGGGGCCGATTACACGATTGCCTATGAACTGGCCAGTGGCCGGGAAGCTTTCCGCCTGGGTGGGCTGAACCCGCACGACGACCCGAACCGGCCGTATCATAAGACGCTGCGGTTTGTGGCTTCTCCCGCTGCCGTGCCCGGCATGGTGGTGGTGCCCACCGCGAAGAATGGCCCGGTGTTTGCCATTCGGCCACAGTTCGAGGGGGACCTGACGGGCCGTGAGGAAGCCCTGATCTGGAAGCGGGCGGACAACACGCCCGATGTACCGTCCCCGCTGATTCATGACGGGCTGGTGTAC
>JAGQPV010000522.1 GCA_020426545.1 Planctomycetaceae bacterium | reverse complement strand
CAGCAGCGAGTTGGCGCCATCAGGATTCATTAGTTGGGCATCATTGATCACGGCAACCCGTCGGCTGGCCGACATGGGCCGCAGTGAAAGCTCGTAGCACAGGCCCTCGCGACCCCGGCGTTCCGTGACACCAACCAGCGACTCGATTGGGAGTACCGATTTATCTGGGGGACAGGCAACCTCCAGCAGGTCCGGATGCGAACCGGCCTGCATCTGGCGGCAGTTGTGGCAATGGCCGCAGGCTTCCAGCAGCGAGTCCTCGACCTCCGTGCAGAACAGGCACTGCGCCAGCAGGTGGGCAAACAGACGCCGCCCGGTTCCGGCTGGCCCGCTGAACAGCCAGGCATGCGACAGACGGCCACGCCCGACCGATCTGCGGAACATCTCCGCCTTGCCGGCGTGCCCCCGCAGCTGCTCCCAGACCATTGCTTCCGCTCTCCCGCACTGCCTGCCCGAATCATTCCCTGCCACACCCGTTTCCAGCGGTCAGTGTAGCAGAAAGCGGAACGGTCTGGCCGGGACAGAACGCGTCGCCCCGGACAGAAGATTCTCAGGCCACAGAGCGGCTGCGGTTTTCCGAATCGCCCAGGTCCAGCTGATCGAGCTGGTGCTGCAGTTCGTCCAGCCGATGAATCAGATCCTGCTGGGCATCGAGCAGTTCGCCGGCTGTCCGCAGAGATTCTTCATCGCGGTCAATCATCTCCATGGCCCGATGGTCCAGCTCTTCGGCGAATTCGCTCAGCTGCCGGGCCGCCCGTTCCAGCTCGGTGACGGAAGCCGTGCGGTCTTCTTCATCCGAGCCCGCTTCGCGGTCGCGGTCGCTGAGGGCATCGGCCATCCGCAGGGTTGTGGTTTCACCGCGAGCGGTAGCATCCGCCACGGGAGTCAAACCGGCTTCAGCCTGAGCCTGCACGGCCTGCAGCAGCTGGTGCATTCCGTTGGCGGGGTGCTCCACTTCTTCAATCAGCTGCAGATCGCTGGCCAGCAGGTCAATCAGCTGGCTGGCAGACAGCCCGGCCAGTTCAGAGGCATCAAAGCCAGCCAGCAGTTCGTGCTCCAGAGATTCGTGCTCCAGAGAATGGTCGTTTTCGTGCGTCTGCTGTGCGGATATCGACTGAGTCGGGACCGCATCGGCCGTCCTGGCCGGGTGCCTGGTGCTCATAATGCTCCTGACAACTTCCTGTCGATGAGGTTTCCGCCGGATTGCGATCCCGGCGGATGGGAAGCGGGACGGGTTCCACCACGTGATTTCCGCGGAGAATCTGGCCCGGCATCATCCTCAGCTTTCGGATCCGCAGCCTTCCCCGCGTGAGGATTTCACTTTCCCGAGGCCCTCGCAGGCCGCGCCGCCTCACACCGCCGTGACCCGGCTCTGGAAAACCCTGCGGGCCAGGCAGGCTGGGAACACGGAAAAACCAGCCAGCTGCAACAGGCAGGGCAGGCAGGCGAGACTCTGCCGGTTACGCGGGTGCCAGGCGGTTACGGGAGTTTGTCCGGGGGAGTTTGTCAGCTGGCCGACAGCCAGCGGAGCACGTCGGCCTCAGTGAACTCCAGCGATTCCCCCTCCCCGGAATCTTCCGCCGCCTGAACAGAATGCTGTTCTGCCGGCCCATCGGCAGCAGCCATGCGTTCCAGCAGAAACTCCGCATGCTCCGGAGAACACTGCCGCTCCAGCTGACGCAGATACGGCGCAAACTCCTCAGACCGCATCGCGTCGGGGAAGCTGTCGTACCGCTGCAGCAGGTGCCTGGGGTTCTGCTCCTGCACCAGTTCCCGGCAGCGGCTGGCCACATTCAGAAAACCAGCCCGGCAGGCGGCGGCACCGCACAGCACCAGCAGCCGGTCCCGGCCCGGCAGCTGCTTCCGCCGCCAGGAAATGACGGCCAGCCGGGCATAATTCCGCATGGCCGCTTCGTACTGATCCGACACGGTACTGCTCCAGAATGTCGCTTCGGCAGGAAGGAGGCCCCGCCTGGAAAGTCGCCCGAGCACCCACTGTAACCGGCTGAACGGGCCAGATTAAGTTTTTTCGGGATCTCCGCATTGCCTTCCGGGGGGTTTGCCCCCGGTGCCGGCCGAGCGCTAGAATGACGGATTCATCCAGACACCAGTGGCCGTTCGGGAACTCAATCGACGCCCCTGCCGGTTCTGGCTGTCTCTCCGGGCGCGCCCGTCACTTCGATTCACGGGTTTCGCTGTCCCGCCGATCTCCGAAGCGCAATACGGAAACAACTCCACATGAGAGAAGCACAGCGGCCAAAGGCAGTTTCGGGGTGTGATTCAGGAGAATCCCGCATGGCCCCGGTCGGAAACCGTACGAAATCTCCGCGGCAGGCCTCGCCCGATGCAGGCCCGTCCTTACCGGCCGGTTACCGCAGGCAGGGTATTGGCGAAATCAGCCCGCTCCGGTCGGTCGGGGCCGCTGCTGTTCTGCTCGGGCTGGTCCTCAGCCTGACGGGAGCAGAAACCGAGGAAGTCCGCACTCCCGAGAAGGCCCTCGCCGGCCTCAAAGTGCGGGACGGCCTGGAATGTACCCTGTTCGCCGCCGAGCCACTGCTGCTGAGCCCCTCCAACATCGATGTGGACCACCGGGGCCGCGTGTGGGTCTGTGAAGTCGTCAACTACCGGGGCTTCCGCAACAAACACCCGTTCCGGGAAGCCGGCGACCGCATCCTGATTCTGGAAGACACCACCGGAGACGGCCGGGCTGATTCGCAGAAAGTGTTCTACCAGGGGCCGGATATCGACTCCGCCCACGGTGTCTGCGTGCTGGGAAACCAGGTCATTGTCTCCGCCGGAGACAAAGTTCAGATCCTCACCGACACCGACGGCGACGACCGGGCCGACGACAAACGGACCCTGTTCAGCGGGATCTCCGGCACCCAGCACGACCACGGGATCCATTCCTTCCTCTTCGGCCCCGATGGGCGGCTGTACTTCAACTTCGGCAATGCGGGCGGCCAGCTGAAAGACGCCAGCGGCCAGCCGATTATCGATCAGGCCGGAAATCTGGTGGGTTCCTCCCGTCAGCCCTACCAGGAAGGCATGGTCTTCCGTTGTGAAATGGACGGCTCGAACCTGGAAACCCTGGCCTGGAACTTCCGCAATAACTGGGAAGTCTGCGTCGATTCCTTCGGCACGCTGTGGCAGTCGGACAACGACGACGATGGCAACCGGGCCGTGCGGATCAATTTCGTGATGGAGGGCGGCAACTACGGCTACAAGGACGAACTGACCGGCGCCGGCTGGCGCACTCCCCGCGTGGGCATGCGGGAAGATGTTCCCTCGCGGCACTGGCACCTGAATGACCCCGGCGTGATGCCCAATCTCCTGCAGACAGGTGCCGGATCCCCCACGGGCATCATGATTTACGAAGGAAGCCTGCTGCCCGACGTCTTCCGGAATGAGCTGATTCACACCGACGCCGGGCCCAATATCGTGCGCAGCTACCCCGTGGAACCCGCCGGTGCAGGCTACACGGCCACCATTGAAAACATGCTTGAAGGCGACCAGGACAAGTGGTTCCGCCCGTCCGATGTCTGTGTCGCTCCCGATGGCTCACTGATTGTGGCCGACTGGTACGACCCCGGAGTCGGTGGCCACAAAATGGAGGATGCCAGCCGCGGACGGCTGTTCCGCCTCGCGCCTCCGGGCGCAAAATGGTCGGTCCCGAAAGTCGATCTGACGACAGCCGAGGGAGCCGCCGCCGCCCTGACCAGCCCGAACCTGGCGACACGTTACCTGGCCTGGCAGAAGCTGCACTCTCTCGAGCAACAGGCCGAACCCGTTCTGGAGAAGCTGTTTACAGAGCATGACAACCCCCGGATGCAGGCCCGTGCCCTGTGGCTGCTGGGGCAGATTCCCGGTCGCGGCCCGCACTGGGTGCAGCAGGCCCTGGCCAGCGAAAATGCCGATCTCCGCATCACCGGGCTGCGGCTGGGCCGACGGATCAGACTGCCGGTTTCCGATCTCGTATCGGAACTTTCCAGCGACCCATCCCCCGCAGTTCGCCGTGAATGCGCCGTCGCCTTACGCACAGTCAGCGACGAAGCCGTGGTTGCCCCGTTGTGGGTTCGCCTGGCCAGCCAGCACGCAGCCGGCGACCGCTGGTCTCTGGAAGCCCTCGGCATTGCCGCCCGGGGCCGCTGGGATACCTGCCTCGGTGCGTGGCTGAAATCCGTCGGTGAGAAATGGAATACCCCGGCCGGCCGGGAAATCATCTGGCGCTCCCGCGGACAGCAGACGGCCTCCCTGCTGCGGCTGATCCTCGCCGACCCGCAGCTGCCTTCGGCCGACGTCCCGAAGTACCTGCGGGCCTTTGACTTCGTACCAGCGGAGGGTCGCCGGGATGTGCTGGCGCAGCTGGCATTCGCCACCGAAATTCACGCGTTTCGCCGCAACCTGGTAATGAAAGAGGGCCT
>JAGQPV010000521.1 GCA_020426545.1 Planctomycetaceae bacterium | reverse complement strand
TATTGAAGGGCGGAGCGACTGGTCCGGAACTGTTCCCCACCGGCCGGTACCGTCCCCGGGCATTTTCCGAGCTGGTACAGAATCTGAGACAACCTGACAGGTGGCCGTGTTCTCCGGAATGCCGCCACCTGTTTGCGTGCGCTCCCGGCGCCCTGTTGTCTCGGAATCGGAGGGGTTAGGATAATTACAGGCCCGAACAGCTGTCCCGGCTATTGCCGGGGAAGCTGCACGGCCTGCTGCCGCATTCCGGCTTGCGGAATGCCGGTTTTCCTGCTGCCTCTGTTCCACGCCGAAAGCTCGCCGATGGTGTTTCCTGCCGGTCGATCTCGCGGTGCAGGCTGCTTTCAGTCCGCTCCGGCACTGCTGGCCCTGAGTCTGCTGTTCTCTGCATTAATGCCCTCGGAACTGCTGATTCCGCCAGCAGCAGCGGCAGAGAACGAGACCACAGCGGCCCAGGCTGCCCCGCCGGATTTCAGTCGCGATATCCGGCCGATCCTCTCGGAATACTGCTTCGCCTGCCACGGGCCCGATGCCGCCGCCCGCAAGGCCGATCTGCGGCTCGACGAGCGGGAAGCCGCGCTGGACTACGGAGCCATCGTTCCCGGCGAGGCCGCAGCCAGCCCGCTGGTTGAGCGAATTCTGAGTGACGACCCTGACCTCGTCATGCCGCCACCCCGGTCGAAGAAACAGCTTTCCGCAGCGCAGAAGAACCTGCTGCGGCAGTGGGTGGCCGCCGGCGCGAAATACGAAGCACACTGGGCCTTTCAGCCCGTGGGCCAGGTGAAGGTGCCTGCGGTCAAGAATGAAGCCTGGGTGCAGACGCCCATTGACCGGTTCATTCTGCACCGGCTGGAACAGGAGCAGGTCACTCCGTCTCCGCGTGCCGGCAAGACCCGTCTGATTCGCCGGCTGAGTTTCGACCTGACTGGCCTCCCGCCGACACTCGCCGAGATTGAGGCCTACCTGGCCGATGAGTCGCCCGAGGCCACCGCGAAAGTCGTCGACCGGCTGCTCAAGTCCGAACATTATGGTGAGCGAATGGCGGCCGACTGGCTGGACGTGGCCCGCTACAGCGACACCTACGGTTACCAGGTCGATCGCAACCGGAATGTGTGGCCCTGGCGGGACTGGGTCATCCGGGCGTTCAACCGCAACCTGCCTTACGACCAGTTCGTCACCGAGCAGATTGCCGGCGACCTGCTGCCCGACGCCACCGACGACCAGATTCTGGCCACCACCTTCAACCGCCTGCATCCGCAGAAGGTCGAAGGCGGCAGCACGCCGGAGGAATTTCGCATTGAATATGTGGCCGACCGCACGCAGACCGTGGCGGCCGGGTTCCTCGGGCTGACCCTGGAATGTGCCCGCTGCCACGATCACAAGTTCGACCCGATTTCGCAGAAGGAGTATTACCAGCTGACCGCCTTCTTCGACAAAATCGACGAAGCCGGGTTGTACTCGTTCTTCACGCCAGCGGTGCCCACTCCCACGCTCAGCCTCGCCAGCGATACTGTCAAAGCGAAACTGCACGAACTCGACACACAGATTGCCGCCGCGGAACAGCAGCTTAAACAGCTGACGGAGCCGCAGGAACAGGCATTCGCCACGTGGCTGGCCGGTTCCCGCGAGATCCCGCAGCCAACTGCAGCGAAGGCAGAAGACGCCGCAGCGGATGAAGCGGGGGAGAACAAAGCCGGCGAAAAGAAAGCGGAAGAGAAAAAGCCAGCGGAACCCGTTCCCCAGCTGGCTGGCGGGCTGATTCCCGGCGAAGTCCTGCATAGGGATTTTGCTACGGCTCCCGGCAATGCGCGGGCCGTGGAAGGCCCGGCTGGTCCGGCCATCGAGCTGACCGGCGATGATGCCATTAGCACGCAGGTGGGCAACTTCCGGCGGTTTGAACCGTTTACATATTCGCTGTGGCTGAAGACTCCGCAGCTGTTTGAGCGGGCGGTGGTGCTGCACCGCTCGCGGGCGTGGACGGATTCCGGCAGCCGGGGCTACCAGCTGCTGATTGAAGACGGGAAGCTGAGTGCTTCAATCATTCACTTCTGGCCGGGGAACGCGATCCGCATTCGCACCGCGGAGGCGATCCCCATAAACCAGTGGCTGCACGTGACCGTTACTTATGATGGCTCCAGCAGGGCAGCCGGTCTCACGTTGTGGCTCGATGGTCAGCCCGCCGACTGCGAAGTCGTGCGGGACCAGCTCACCCGGCAGATCACCGGCGGCGGTGGCGACCACATTGCCCTGGGAGCCCGGTTCCGCGACCGGGGTTTCACGAAAGGGCAGATCGACGAACTGCGGGTGTTCAATCGCGAACTGACCGCCCCGGAAGTCGCCTGGCTGCACGACGGGAGTTCTCTGCAGGAGATCCTCGACACCCCGGCCGACAAGCTGACGGAAGAGTTGCGGGGCCAGCTGCGGCAGTACTGGCAGGCGGCGATTGACGAAACGGCCCAGGCACAGCGAGCCGCTCTCAAGTCCCTGCGGGAGCAGCGGTGCACCACGTTCGACGGACTGACGGAAATCATGGTGATGCGGGACATGGCAACGCCCCGGCAGACGTGGGTGCTGGACCGCGGTGCATACGATGCCCGCACGGAACCCGTCTCCGCTGCCACACCCGCGGTGTTCCCACCCTTCCCGACCGAGGCCCCGCGCAACCGGCTGGGCCTGGCCCGCTGGCTGACCGATCCACGGCATCCGCTCACCGCGCGGGTGGCCGTCAACCGCTACTGGCAGATGCTGTTCGGCCGGGGGCTTGTGCGAACGCCGGAGGACTTCGGCCTGCAGGGCGAACCACCCGATCACCCCGAACTGCTGGACTGGCTGGCCCGCGACTTCATGGACCACGGGTGGGATGTCCGCCGGCTGCTGCGGATGATTGTGCTCTCGTCGGTGTATCAGCAGGAATCGGATGTGACTCCCGCGCAGCTGGCCCGCGACCCGGAGAACCGGCTGCTGGCCCGCATGTCGGCCTTTCGCCTGCCGGCCGAAATGCTGCGGGACCAGGCCCTGGCCACCAGCGGCCTATTGGTCCGCACCATCGGCGGTGCACCAGCCCGCCCGTATGAACTGGAAGCCTCCTTCAAACCGATTGGTCGCGAGAAGGGTAATGGCCTGTATCGGCGGAGTGTTTACACCTTCTGGAAACGCACCGCCCCCGCCCCGGTGATGATGTCGCTCGATGCCTCCAAGCGGGATGTGTGCCAGGTTCGTCGCGAACGGACTTCGTCGCCCCTGCAGGCGCTGGTAATGCTCAACGGCCCGCAGTTTGTGGAAGCCGCCCGCGTACTGGCCGCCACGCTGGTGGAACAGCACGGAGAAGACGCCGACGCCGCCCTGGCCGATCTGTTCCGCCGCCTGACGAGCCGACTGCCCGGCGAAGAAGAATCCGCCATATTGCGGGAACTGTTCGACCGGCAGCTGGCCCGGTTCCAGGCAGCCCCCGCCACGGCCAAACAGTATCTGACCAATGGCGACGCCCCGCTGAAGGAAACGCTCGACCTGCCCCGCACAGCCGCCCTGGCCGTCGTGGCCAGTACCCTGATGAATTACGACGAAACGGTGATCAGACGATAGCTCAATTCTTCGTAGGTCAGGCTGTGCCTGACGCATCTTTATCACCTTTGATAAGCAGGTCAGCCGAAGCCTGGCCTGAGTGATAAACCTGGCAACAGCGGGCCTGGTGATGCCTGCGATTTATGTAATCGGAAAGAAGTCAGGCACAGCCTGACCTGCAGGATGGTGATTCAGAACGCTGAGACACACGGGTGGGCAAGCCACCCGTGCCACCCGGCGCAGAGATGCAGAGAAATGGATTCAGGGTGCCATGCCCATAGCCGCGAAGCGGGATGGGCATGCCCACACAAGCGTGGGCATGGCACACCAGAAACAATTCCCGCATTAATCTGCCAGCAACAGTCAACGTACAGAATTCTGAAGGTCGATCAATGACCGCAATACAGGCAGCATCTCCTAATATGTCATCGCCCGTGTTTCCCCTCAGCCGCCGCGACATGCTGGCACACACCGGCCTGGGCCTCGGTGCGTTCGCCCTGGCCGAACTGCTGAATCCCGCCGGGGCGGGGGCGGCAGATTCGAAATCTGCGGCCGAGACCGGGGGCGTGCTCTCCGCCACGCATCATCCGCCGAAGGCGAAGCGGGTGATCTTTCTGTTTCAGGCCGGCGGGCCGTCGCAGATTGATCTGTTCGACCACAAGCCGGTGCTCACCGAGCGGCATGGCGAGGAACTGCCGGAATCCGTCCGCAAGGGGCAGCGGCTGACAGCCATGTCGGGCAATCAGGCCAGCCTGCCGCTGGTCGGTTCGCCGTTCAAATTCACGCAGCACGGCGAAGGCGGAACCTGGCTGAGCGAAGCGCTGCCGCAAACGGCCGGCATCGCCGATGACCTTTGCGTGG
>JAGQPV010000520.1 GCA_020426545.1 Planctomycetaceae bacterium | reverse complement strand
AAGCCCGCTGCCAGCGACGATCCGGCGGAAGAGGACGAAGTGAAGAACTGAATGCCTGACCGAAACGGGCCGGCTGGCAGCCACCAGCCCCGTGCGTCCAGTGGGACGCCCGGCATGCTGCCGCCTGTGAATCCGGTCGCTTCAGGTTTCTCTGCCTGCAGTATCGCAGCCGATGCAGTTTCCCTTCAATCGGGAAGCCGCATCGGCTGTCTGCTGCGCTGGCAGGGCGAGGTCGCCCGAATTACGGAGTGACCACGCACTGTTCCAGCAGCAGATTCTGCAGGCGCTTTTCGTTCGGTTCCGGCTGATGCTCCGCCGCGCGAACCATCGGAGTTCCGTCGTCTGTCCGCTCCAGTTCCAGGAACGGTTCCGCCAGGTCTTCCACATAAAACCGGCTGCTGGGGAAAATATCGGCGGGGTAGGTGAAGTTGTCCAGAGTGGCCAGCGACACGCACAGCGAAGCCCCGACGGCGCTTTCCAGCATACCGCCCACCCAGCAGGGGATGCCCGCATCGCGGCAGAGGTTGTGGATGATCACCGCGTTGGTCAGCCCGCCTACCCGGCCCGGCTTGATATTCACAATCCGGCAGCTGCCCAGTTCAATGGCCTGCTGCACGTGCCGGGGATCCTTGATACTTTCATCGAGGCAGACGGGCGTGGTGATCTGCTGCTGCAGTTTCGAGTGATCCAGCACATCATCGTGCGCCAGCGGCTGTTCGATCATTGCCAGGTTCAGCTCGTCCACTTCCTGAAACAGGGCCACGTCGCTCAGGCGGTAACCGCTGTTACAGTCGATGTGAAACGTGAAATCCGGGTGATTCCGGCGGACGGCCCGCAGCATGGGCAGGTCCCAGCCAGGCCGGAATTTCAGTTTGATCCGCGGGAAGCCCGCTGCCACGGCTTCATCCACCAGCGGCAGCAGTTCGGCCACATCATCCATCACGCCGAAATCGGCCCCGACCACCACATCGGTCTGGTCACCGCCCAGCAACTGGTGCAGCGGCTTCCCGGTGATGCGGCTTTCCAGATTCCACCACGCGGTATCGAGCACCGCCCGTCCGAAGGGATTTCCCTTGAACATCAACAGCTTCTGCTGCAGCTCGGCCCCGCTGGAAATGTTCTGCCCCACGACGGCCGGAGCAAGCCAGTCCCGGTTGATCTGATACACGGCTCCGGAAAAGTCCGGGCTGTAACAGGGGGCGGCGAAAGGTGTCGCTTCGCCCCAGGCATGTACGGAACCGCTGGTCATGCGGCACAGCACGGAATGAATCGCCGCGTCTTCCCCATAGGCTGTCCGCCAGGGATAGATCAGCGGCATCGCCACGTGAAACAGTTCAATCCGGTCAATCTGCATCGATGGAAATCCTGCAGCAGTCGTGCGAAAGCAGTGGCTGGCACAGCCGCAGCCACCGCCTGTTGAGAGATCGTCCCGGCTGGTTCAGTTCACTCCGGGATCGATCAGCACTCTACTCGACCAGCTGCCAGAATTCTTCCTCGCCATCGTCCCCCTTCCGGCTGCCTGGCGAAGAAGGCCTCTCCGGCCGTGCCGGTTTCTGTCCGCCGGCCGCGGGGGATTTCTTCCGTTTCAGGGACGGCGGGCCAGATTTTTTCTGCTGCTTCAGCGAACTGTCGCCCAGTTCCAGAATTTCCTCGTCCCGCACCTGCGTCGGGACGGGCTTTCTGGGAGAGCCGGACTGCTGTGGCGGGCCGGCCGCTGTTCCCGGGCCGGGCAGCGGACGGGCCGAAGGACGTTTCGCCGGGGCCGATCTCTGCTGGCTGTTCTTCGGGGAACCAGCCGGCGTCCGCGATTTGCCGCCAGACGGAGGCTGTTTGCGGGCAGCCCCCTGCCGGTGCTGCCGGGATGGTTTCGGTTTCACCTCCGGCGGACAGACCGGGCACTGCCCTTTGCTGTTCAGCGGTTCGCAGCAGGAATTGCACAGGGCAATCGGCTGGTCGGAGGCTTCCAGCAGGCCGGCATCCGGCAGACTGGCTGCATCCAGCCCGCCAATGCGGGAGCGGGAACTCTGTTCGGACGGCCGTTCCCGCTTTGCGTCCGACTGAGCGGCTGATTGCGTCTGCGGCGGCCTTGGCGCAGGAGGAAGTTCGCGGACTGATGGCTGCTTGAGCGGCGGCGGTTCCGCCGGGGACGATGAGCGTTCGGCTGGCTTTCCAGCCGATTTCTCCGCCGGCTGCGGAATCACGTCAAACTCGGCCGGCGCAGCCTCTGTTCCCGCGGCCGGTTTCCGCAGATGGTCGGAGGCCAGCTGAGGCACGACGTTCTCAGCTCGAATAATCTCGGTGGAGGCTTCCCGGCCGCTGGTCACATCGCGGGCGGAAACATGCACCCGGGCGGAGGCATCGTAGCGAATCGTGACCGCCACTTCCGAGCCTTCCGGCAGGTTGGGGGGCAGGTCATCGATGATGCATTCGCCCAGGCGGACAAAACCCTGGTCGGCCGTCGTGCCACTTTCGACAATCTGCAGATGGACCCGCTGCTGCCCATCGACCACCGTCCCGAATTTCTCCGTCTGCTCGGCGGGCAGGGGTGTGTTGTCGGCAATCAGGTAGTACGGTACGCGGGAAGACGATTTCACATCCCGTACCAGAATTCCCAGCCCGCGGGCGGTCACACTCTGCTGGCGCACCCGCGCCAGCCTGTCGGACGCTTCGGGTTTGAGAATCGAACGGGCAAACTGATCGTTGCTGAGCAGCATGCCGGCGTAGTAAGTCGCCCCGTGAGCGATGGACAGGTCCGGGGCCAGCATACGGTTGGGCGTGGTCCCGCTGATTTTGTCCAGCCGCTGGCGAATCATCGGCATCCGCGAGGAACCGCCGGTCAGCAGCACCACATCGATATGGGCCCAGCCCATTGCATGATCTTTGAGCAGGCTTCTGGTCAAAGTTTCGCAGCGGTCGACCAGGTGGCGGCTCAGCTTTTCAAACTGCTCCAGCGTCACCTGGTATGTCTTACGGTGACCGCCATGCTGACAGGTCAGCGCGGCTTTCGGCCGGACCGACAGGCTGCGTTTCGTCTGCTCGGCTTCCAGAGCGAGGAACTGCAGACTCTCCGGATCAGTCCGGGGATCCTCACCGAACTCGCGGGCGAACTGCCGGGAAATGGCGTCTTCCAGAATGGCATTCCAGTCGATACCGCCCAGTTTCAGGTCGCCGGCACTGGCGATGACCGCGACTTCATCCTGGTGATATTTCACGACAGACAGATCGAGCGTACCGCCACCAAGGTCGAATACGAGGATCCGCTGTTCTTCAGCCAGTTCCGAAAACCACAGGCCTTCCGTGCCGAGCACATGACACAGCGAGGCCGCAACGGGCTCGTTGATGATATCGACTCGCTGCAAACCGGCCCGATGTCCCGCTTCCATCGTGGCGTGCCGCTGAGCATCAGAAAACTGAGCGGGAACGGTGATGACCGCCTGATCAATCTGTCCGATCTGCTCGTGGGCAGCAGAGAGCAGCTTTTTCAGAATGCAGGTCGAGATATCAACGGGAGTGTACTGGCGGCCATCGATATTCCACGTGTGGCTCGTGCCGATATACCGTTTCGCGTTATGAACCACGGCCCGGGGGCGGCGGATGGCATTTCGCTGGGCTTCCGTACCGACGATCACCTCGTTCTCGTCAAACAGAACGACCGATGGCGTCGACAGTTCACCTTCCTGGTTGGGAAGCGTGACCGGCTCTCCATGCTCGTTCAGATGAGCGATGCAGGAATACGTGGTTCCAAGATCGATACCGACGGCTTGAGTCGCGAGCATACCGGTTCTGTCCTGCTGCTGACTGGCAGACGGGGAGCGTGGCGACTGGCTGCCGCCCGGCCCCCACTGTGGGAGACATGTTTGATCCTAACAGCTGCGGTATTGTCACCGAAAGGGCCAACTTCGCTCGAAGAGGCGAAGTCCACCGTCTTTCTGGTCCGGCAGCCGCGATTTCCGGGTTGTTTCAGTTTCCGCAGCCGTCGGAAAACGGCCGCAGGTCCCCGTATCCTCTTATCTGCAGAACCAGCCGGAAGATCCACAGTCCCGGTGGCTGGTCAGCCGGGGCCGAGCCTGGTAAACTTCCCCTCTGGATTCCATCCCGGCCAGGCTGTGCCGGAAGCACTGGATCCGCCGGGCTGCCGCGCAGCAGGAAAGGCAGCGAACGCGGGGAGTTTTCCTGCTGAACTGGGAAGGTTGCAGGGACGATGCCGAGACGGTCACCAAGCCGACTGGATAAACGCCGCGAGGCGGAAGCGCTGGAAGCTCTGGAGCAGAACGGCTCTACAGCTGCGCCGAAGCGTAAAAAGGCCGCCGCTAAAAAGAAGGCAGTCAAAAAAACTGCCACCAGAGCCCGCCGCACACGGAAGGAAGCCACCGTCCGTAATCGGATGGTCTGGGCCGTGTTCAGTGGCAGCATGAAGGAAGAAGC
>JAGQPV010000519.1 GCA_020426545.1 Planctomycetaceae bacterium | reverse complement strand
CAGCCGTCGAAGCAATCGTCGCGGGCGATCCCCTCCCCTGGGAAACCGCCCTGCAGCCTGCGGTTCCCGCTCTGCAGTTTCTCGACGCCGCCTTTGAAGTTTCGGATTCCCCGGCTGACGGCATGCAGCTGCGGGCGGCGGAGCTGAACCGGTGGCTGAAGCCCGTCAGCAATGGAAGCTACCAGGTTCGCGAGCAGGTCACCGGCAGCACGGTCTGGTCTCAGTTTGAAGGTGTCGCCCGGCTGGCTGCTCCCTGGCCGCAGGATGCCGCCCTGCAACTGGCAGTGTTCGACGGCCCGCAGTTTCAGATTCACCTGTGGAGTGGCGAACAGGGTGTGACGTTGCGGTGGACGGCCTCCGCCGATCGCCAGCAGCTGGCCGCTCTGCTCACCCGCCGCCAGCCGGGTTCGCCGTTGCCTTCGCGACAGACCCTGGCCGCCACCGACAGCGGTATCCTGCAGCGCAGCGGCAATGGGCCGGTCTCGCTGCAGTATCACGAGGGCAGCCTGGTCGTGACACGGGGCTCCGTCCGGCTGCTGACTGTCCCCCTGGCCGCCCCGCCCGAAGAAGTGTATTTCGAGGGGCGGGCCAGCCTGTCCGAACTGTGGATGGTGCGGCGGGAACCGGCTCCGGATCGTCTGCCACCGGAGCGGTCGCTCGTTATCAGCTCGGTGGCTCCGGCTCAGCTGGAATGGGTCGTGGGGACGGATTCACCCGCCCGACTGATTACCGCACCGCCCGGCTCCGTCGAGCTGGAATACGATGCCAGCGAACCCCAGCCGGAAAAAGCAGTGCTGTGGTCCGGTACGCCGCTGCCGCGTTCCGGCCTGTATGAAGTCATCGCCCGGATCGCTCAACCCGAACCGGGAACCGGTCTGTATCTGGGAGACGCCCAGGGCCAGCCCGTGCATCACATCGCTTTCCTGCGGGATAAAACCACCGGCTGGACCACCTTCGATTTCGGCTGGAGCCGGTACGGCTACGATTCTCCCGGCAATGTTCGCGATGAAACCGAGATCCGCGCGGATGCCCCCGCTCCCACGTGGGCGGGCGAAACCTGCTGGCTGCGGATTGTGCTGGGACCGGGAGGCCTGAAGCTGTGGGTCAGCGGAGATGGTGTTCACTGGTCGCACGCATTGAGTGAACCCGTCCGCCAGGCCCGTGGCCCCTACAGCAGTGTGGGGCTGTTCGTTCTGGGTGGAAAAGAATCCCGCCGCATTCGCCTTGATCGACTGGAAGTGCGGCAGCTCGACGCTGTGACCACGCTCGCCAGCCAGGAACTTCGCGCCAGGCTCGTGCCCCTGCGCAGTGCGGACGAAGCCACCTGGGCCGACTGGACAGCCCACATGCTGGAAACCTGCCCGGCCGAAGTCTCGCTGCCGGAATGGCGACGCACCGTGGCTGTGGATTCCCTGGAGCAGTTCCCTCCGCCCGAACTGGCCGCCCGCCTGCTGAACGAACTGTTGGAGGACGGACTGAATCTGCCGTTCCACCAGCATTCTGCCGATCAGAAACAGCAGCTGCTGAATGAAGCCGCCGAGCTGGCGGACCTGTACGAGCCGACCCAGCTTGTTCGTCTGGCGGGCAGTTTTGTCCACCTGGCGGAGTTGCGACTGGAGCGGGGCGAAGCAGACGCCGGTGGTTCCATCGCCGCGGAACTGATCGCCGCTCCCATCTGGAGCAGCATCCGCATGCCGGCCATCCCGCCGGAACTGCTGCGGAAATCTCTGCTCGCTCTGCTCGAACGACGTGACTGGTCGCTGGTTCGCACCACGGCCTGGCGGTTCGGTTTCTGGCTCACACCCTCCCATCCCGATCCCCGTCACCGGGCGAGTGTCCGCCAGTTGGAGCAGTGGCTCGACTGGGCCGATGCGGTCGCAGCCAGCCGTCTGCCACGCGACCGGGCCGATACCACAGCCGCGGCTGTCATTCCCCGCGAATGGCGGCACCCGCTGGTAATGGCCATCAGCCGGGAAGGTTACAACGTGATGGCCGAGCTGGAAGCCGCTCTCGCGGGCGGCGCCTGGCAGGATGCCTGTCAGATCATTTCGGGTGCTCCGGAAGCCGCGGCCGGGCGGGGAACCGTCGGCCTGCTGCCCGATGCCCGCGATGGCGAGCTTTTGGTCTCCCTGCGCAACCGGATTGGTCTGGCGATGGAAGACCACCCGGAACTGGCCGCCGGCATGAAGGACAGCTTCGGGCAGTCGGGCCTGCTGCGTGTGCGGGAAGCCATCAACCGCGCGGATGAAGACGCCGTGCAGAATGCCACGCTGCGATATTATGGCACGACCGCCGCGGCCGAAGCACACCAGTTCCTGGGCGACCGCAGCCTGGCCTCCGGCCGGTTTGCCCAGGCGATCGAACACTTCCGCCGGGCACTGGAAACCAGTCCCGACAGCCTCGAGCCCGAACTGCAGAATCGCCTCGTGCTGGCCACTTCACTGGTGGCCGGTGAGAATTATGTGGCGGATTCCGATCAGTCGCGGCCCGGCGACCACGTGGATTTTGGTGCGGTCTCAATTTCCGGGACCGATTTCTCCCGACTTATATCGGAAATTCGCCAGCGGGTTCAGGGACAGGAAGGAACGGCCAGAAAACCAGGACAGCCCGCAGCCGGCACGGACGCCGTGTTCCAGCCGGGCACCAGCCTGGAGGTGTCCGCCAGCAGCCCGGTGACGGTGAGCAGACCCGTCCAGAACCCGGGTTCCGACAGCCTCGATCACGTGGCCCGGCAGGTGAGCCTGATTACGGGGAGCCGGCTGGCGTGCGTGTGCGATGGCATCCAGCTGCACGTGTACGACCGGAAAAACGGCACGCTGCGGTATTCGGTTTCCCCCGAAGGGACACCCGCCGGAGCGGGAGAATGGCCGGATGTGGCCTGCCAGCCGGTGCTTTCCCCGGATTCCATTTTCTGGCGACGGCTCACCAGCAACCGTCCGCAGCTGGTCTGTGTGGAAAAAGAAAGCGGAAAGACCGTCTGGCAGACGGATCTCTCCGTGATGCTGGTTTCCGACCCGCTGCTGGTGCGGAACCGGCTGGTTGCGCTGACTGCCCAGCCGATTCAGGACGAGCAGCTGGAACTGGAACTGACCACGTTCGATCAGTCCACGGGCGAGGTGGTGGGCCGGCAGCCCGTGCTGAAACTGCGGGACCAGTGGTCGGGCCGTCCGCCGGTGGTGGTGGCCGCCTCCCGCGGGCGTATCGTCCTGGCCGTCTCGGGAACACTGGCCTGTGTCGATCTGTACGGGACGCCGCAGTGGATTCGCACATTGCCCCGCGTGCCGGCAGCCATCGATCCGAACCGGGCCGAACAGCCGCCCTCCCCACCGCTGTTTGCCGGGGGCCGGGTGCTGGTTTCGCCTCAGGGAACGCGATCGATCGCCTGTGTCGAGCTGGAATCGGGACGGCTGATCTGGTCCCGCAGCGTACCCGAACTGCATCAGCCAGTGGGCATGGCAGCCGGCAACGTCGTGCTGCGAACCCGCTCGGGAGTTGAAGCCCGCTCGCTGGAAAACGGACGTCTGGTCTGGCAGCATGCGGCCGAACAGCTGCTGGAGGGCATGCTGTGCCACGGCTCCTCCGTACTGCTGACCCGCCACCTTCCCGCGGAAGGCAAGGAAGCTGTGTCGCAGCTGGTCTGGCTCGATGCCCGTACCGGCCAGCCGCGGTTCGCCACCGCGCCGGGCAGTGCCCCTCAGCCGCAGCCGGCCCTGAGCAACCTGCACATCGACGGTGGCCAGCTGCTGGCCCTCGCCGGTGACCGGACCTCCGCGACCGAGCGGACGCTGCTTACGTTAACAGCCTCTGACGCGGCCGCTGTGCCGATCGACGCCGTACTCAGTTCAGCCGGCGGGTGGATGGACGAACCCGCCCGCCACGTGCAGGAACGCCTGACTTCGCTGGGGCCGGGATGGCTGCTGCTTTCGAAGACCGGACCAGCCGGCACCCCGCAACCCGACGCCACCGGGAATGCCGGGCCGGTGCTGCTGGAAAGCGCACCCGGCCAGCGGCTGATTCTGGCCCGCCGAATTCCCGAGACACTCTCTCCTCAGGCGCAGCTCAAACTGACAGCGGCCCTGCCAGCCGGTTCCGCCAACGATGCAGGGGCCGTGCTGACCATTCGCAGCGGGGGCCAGGTCCTGACCACGCTGGAAATTGAGGCCGGTGCCACTCCGGCCACGGGGACAATGACGCTGGGGCCGGAAGTTGCCGGACGGTGGCTCGTGCTGACCGGCAAACCCGCGAAGGCCGGAGCGGCCACCGCGATTCTGGTTCAGCAGCTGGAAACCACCACCGACTGATCTTCCCGGTGAACAGCGGCAGAACCTATGCCAGCCAGCTCTTCAGGTGCCCGGCAATCGACTCGATCACCAGGTTGAGACTGTCCGGCCCCACCATGGCGATTTCCGTCTGATACAGGCCTGGCC
>JAGQPV010000051.1 GCA_020426545.1 Planctomycetaceae bacterium | reverse complement strand
GGTACTGTGCTGCAGTTTAAGTTTCCTCACCTCAAGTTTCGCCGGCTTAATCCGGCCAGAATCATATGATTCCGTATTACGGCTGACGGTCCGCCCGCGCATTCCTACGACGTTGCGCGGGACAGGAGTCTCCAACAGGAATATGCGGAACATTAAGGCGTTCCGGAGTGGATGCTGCCCGGAAGTTTCCACAAACGGACAACGCCGTCAGCGCTGGCGGAGGCCAGCAGTTTCCCGCTGGCCGAGAAAGCGAGTCCGCCGACTGCATGAGAGGAGGTCTGCTGGACGAGATACTCTTCCCCCGTCTGCACTTCTCGAATGCGGATCAGTCCGTCCATACAACCTGTGGCAAAGAATCGTCCTGCTGGCGAGAGCGCCATTGACACTGCCGGCTGCTGCCGCATGCCCAGATCGCGAATCAGCGTTCCGCTGCCCAGATCCCACAGCTGCAGGCCGGGCTGTCCTTCCTGCAGTTTCGAGCCGACCACGTTCCCGCAGGACAATAGATAGCGGTTATTCTCGGTCACTGCGACGTCGTAAATCGGCCCCCCAGGCTGTGCCAGCTGATATTCTCTGCTACCTGTGGCGACATTCCACACGCTCATCCCGATGCCAGGGTGGCCGGTAATCAGTCGTTCGCCATCAGGTGTGAAGGTCAGTGAATAGCAGAAGCCATCGGTTTCCAGCTGCCGCACCAGCTCGCCTGCCGGCAGGCTCCACAGGCAAATCTTCTGTCCCCCTGTCGCGACCAGTGTGCCATCAGGAGAGACTTTCACCGCGCGGGCATCGACAGGTGGACCATCGGGCAGGGGCGTGAGTTCTCCGGTGGCAGTACTCCACAGAGGCAGCCGCGATTCGCTCCGGCCATACAGCACAAATTTTCCATCGGGGGTGAATGCCGCATCGCTTCCTGCGGAACCTCCCAGCTCCAGCTGGTGCAGTTCCGCCCCAGTCTGCACATCCCAAATCCGTGCCGTTCCGTCCTGACTGGTCGAGACCAGCCAGCGATCATCCGCTGAGAAGTCGACTGATTCCACACGTTTCGTGTGCCCGTGGAGTTCGCGAAGCAGCGAGATCGCCAGCTGGGCTTCGCGATAGCTCGCCGCCGTCGTTTCCAGAAAGCGGGGTTCGCCGGATTCTCCCACAGGCCAGACACTTTGCGGCAGTTGCCAGACGCGAATGTCAAAATCGTTCTCAAATGGTCCAGCGTACTCCTGAGAGCCCCGGTAGCCATCAGTCGATAGAACATGTCGGCCGTCAGGCAATGCCAGCACGCAGTACGCCAGATGACCAAGACCTTCCACGCGGGCCACTTCTCTGCCAGACTCAATCTCCCACAGGCGAATTGTTCCGTCGTGTCCCCCGGAAACAAAGTGCTTTTCGTCAGGCAGGAATTCCAGCCTGCCTATCGGAGCATCCCCATGCCCGTAGAAGGCACGGACGGGAACCCGCTTTTCAAAGTCCCACAGTTTGATCTCTCCGTCGATCAGGCCGCCCAGCATCAGTTGTCCATTCTGCGAAAACGCAGAAGTCCGCGTCAGGTTCAGCATGGGCAGCTGCTCTGACACGCCGGTCTCGAGGTGGCATAAGGTGATCTCAGGACAATGGACCAGAACCTGCCTCCCGCCGGGAACCACACGCAGGTCGTGGATATAGCCTGCCACCTTGAACCTCTGCAGCAGCTCACCGGTTTCAGCATCCCAGAGGTTCACATCTCCGGCGGAACTGCCTGTAATGAGTCTCTTCTGATCGGGAAGGAACTTGACCACAGTCATCGAACCGCTCTGGGCTCGCTTTCGGAACCGCAGAACGCCGGTTTCTGTTTCCCACACGGCGACGTTACCTGAAAACTCAACCACCGCGGCCAGGCGAGCGTCAGCAGTGAGATCAACCGCGTTAACGGTCCCATGTTTTTTGAAGATCCCCGCCGACTCCCAGTTTTCCAGATTCCAGAACCAGGCAGTGCAGTCGCCACCGCCGGCCGAAACCAGCCATTTCCCATCAGCGGAAACCGCCAGTGAATTCTCGTTGCCGCTGTCTCTGGCCCCTCTTAACTTGCCCACAAGTCGGATGCTGTTCTCAGAAGAAGCGGCAGGGGCTGCCTCCGCAACATTTGTCACTGCCAGTGGCGGAGGCTGGCGTTCAAGCAGTTCACGCAGAATTAATTCGTTACCAGCCCGGGCGTGCAGTTCCCCGTCCTGCCAGGTCACTCGGATCGAGACACTTTCCTGTTCTTCAACCTCGAATTCCCGGGACCGAATCCACAGGGAATCGCGTCTGGCCTTTAATGTGTAGTTCCCCGGTGGTACGTGAATCGTCACTTGCTTTTCGTTCACAGGAACAGGCTGCCCGGCGAATTCAACCTCAATTTCCGGATCGACGAATTCGAACCGTACAGCACCGTCCCGTTTCTGACTGAGGAACAGCACCGCCGACAGAAGGGCGGCCAGGGCCAGTACAACGGCCGCCCCCGCCAGCCACCAGTTCCGGCGGCGGGGTCGTGCTGCCTCCCCGGACAGAATGGTCGCGGGCTGAGGGAGAGAATGATTGCCGCTCAGCTCCGCCCGGCCCACCTGTGATCGCGCCAGATCGACATCCCAGCCGGATACCTTGCCGGCGTCGGGCGATGCCACCCCTTCGTCCAGGTATTGACGAAGTGCCGCAGCTGTGGCTGCCATATCAGGAAAGCGTGCTTTCGGCTGTCGCGCCATCATGCGGCTGCAGATGGCCGCGAGTCGCGGATCGACATCGGCACGTAATTCCTGAACCGATTTCGGAGTGGTATGCGCAATCTGACCGATGATCGATAAGACCGTCCCCTGAAACGGTAACTGGCCGGTCAGCAGTTCATACAGGATGACTCCCAGACTGTACTGATCGCTGGCTGGGCCGACGCCCTCGGGATTGCCTTCCACCTGTTCGGGAGACATATAGGCCGGCGTACCCAGGATGTCCCCGCTGTGCGTCACGCGGGCGTCGTCTGAATGCAGCCGCCGGGCCAGTCCGAAATCCATCACCACCGGTTCACCCCGGCTGCTTACCATAATATTGGCGGGCTTCAGATCCCGGTGAATCACGCCAATATCGTGTGCCTCCTGCAGTGCCAGAGCCAGCTGCATGATCAGCTTCGCGATAGCGCGGCTGGACTGGGACGCACTCGACCGGGAGTACTCCACCAGCGGCCGGCCCTGAATAAAGGCCATGCTGAGAAAAGTCTGGCCGTTAATTTCTCCCACATCATACACAGGACAGATACCAGGATGCCGCAGTGTCGCCACTGCCCGCGCTTCCCGGTAAAACCGTTCCAGCAGTTCCTTCTCGCGCAGGTGATTAATCTGCGGAATCTTCAGGGCAACATCCCGGTCCAGGTGCATATCATGCGCGAGGTAGACGGCCCCCATCCCTCCCTGGCCCAACAGTTTCTCGACACGGTAGCGTCCGATATGACGGGAGATACTCCAGTCGGCCGGCTGCTGATTCCCGGTGGAGGAATCGCCGTCGGTGAGGATGGTTTCGTGCACGGGGTCGGTGCGGGCGGCAACCATTGTGGCGACTGCCGCCTGAGAATCGGCGAAGGCCGAGCCGGCCAGGGTCCGCAGCGTTTCCTCGGCCTCGAGGTGCTGCGCAAGCTCCCCGGCAATGTCCGGAAACCGGGCCACGAATGTCTGCCGGTCCAGGGCTTCCCCGGCATCAACGCACTGTAAATACTCGCGGAAAGCCTGCACGGCGAGTTCTGAAGGTTCTTCATCTGCAGGCATTGGCCTGACTCCCGCTGATTCAATGGAAAGCCGGGGGACTCTCACCAGAAGCTAATCGTCGTTCGGGGAACTCGCCTGATCCAGCTGCTGCCGCACGACTCCCAGGGCCCGGTACAGCAGTGTAGCGACTTCCTGCTCCGGGCAATTCATTGCGCCGGCAATCTGGCCGACGGTCTTCCTTTCCACATACCGCAGGCGAACAGCTTCCCGCTGAGGCGCGGAGAGCTGATCCAGAGCTGCTGACAGCGGCGCCGTCTGCGCCTGCTGCAGAACCGTGTGGTCGGGTGGAGGCAGCGTGGGCGGGGCTGTCTGTACGGGAGCAATGGCCTGCGCGGCGGGTGTTTCATCACCCCGGTCGCGGGCGCGCTGCGTCTGCAGCTGGTTCTGCAGATTTCCTTCGTGAACCTGTCGCACCCAGGCCAGAAACTCCGTCGGGGTCTCGCCGGGAAAGTCTCCGATGGCCTGCTGCACGTTCTGAAACGTCTGCTGTACCGCGTCCGAGGCATCCAGACGGGTGTTTCGCTTCCCGTCCAGTACCCGCTGCGCCAGGACCTTCAGATACCCGCGATGCTGCTCCAGCAGGATGCCAAGTGCCTGTGCGTCGCCCTGTTTGGCCCGAGATACGAGCTGGTGTCCACCGGACTGCGACAGGTTCATTCTGCGGGAATCTCCTGGAGATTTCTGCTGACAGTTAACCATAGTGAAGGTGAGGAATCTTACCAGCTGCGGTGGCGGCTCGCATGCAGCAGCCCGGCTGCCCGATCAGGGGACGTTCAGCTTCAGGAGCTGCGCTGCTGCATTCGTTGTTCAATCCTTGCGACCTGCCGCAGTTTACCATTAAGACGGGCAATCTCCATGGGCGTCTGACCGTTCTGGTCCTGAGCCATCAGTTCGGCTCCATGAGCGACCAGCAGGGCCAGCGTCTTCGGGGTGGTCAAACGCTCGGCGGCGTAATGCACGGCCATTCGGCCGGCGGCGTTTCTGAAGTTCACATTCGCGCCATGGCTGATTAACCAGTTCACGGTTCGATGATCTCCCTGATGAGCGAAGGCCTGCAGAGCAGTGCGGGAATCCGGAAGAAGTCCCTCGAGGGGCACGCCGCTGTCCAGCAGTATTTCCGCGATATCATAAGCCGCCCGGCCATGACGCTGGTAGTGGCCCAGGGCCGCCATCAGCTGGCTGATGTCCGCGGGCACTCCCTGAGCCAGCAGCCATTGAACAAGCGCCGGATTTCTGGAAGACCAGCAGGCACAGAACAGAGGATTTACATCGGGCAGGCCCCGGTAAGTGGCCAGGGCAGTCAGATCGGCTCCGTGTTCCTGCAGTATGACGGCCACCTCGACCTGATCCGCCTGGCGTCCGGGTCCGTGGCCATGCCAGTCGGAGGCACAGGCGACATGCAGCGGAGTCACCTGACTGCTCGCCGGATTCATGCGGATACGGAGACTGGCATGTGACTGGTCAGGACTCAACCGCCGCTGGAGCCGATCCACCTCCGCCATGGCGGACATGGTGAAAACGTACCGTGGGACATTCGAGTTCAGGAGGTTCTCGGCGAGGCGATGTTGCCCCGCTGCCATCGCGTCGCAAATCCATCCTTGATCGGGTGTTAACCCCGACTGAATCAGTGCTTCTACCGCCTGGATATTTCCCGACCGCAGCACGGAAGGCAGTGAGGGTCTACGGGATGTTCCGGTGCGGGAGCGGCTGTCACGTGAGCGAGCCAGCTCCCGACGCCGGGCATTGGTGCACGCCCGGCAACTCCGCGCGAGACCATCCGCCGAACGGGCCGAGGTATTAAATGCGGCTGCGGAGAGGCTTTCTCCGCAGGTGGAACAGTTCTTGTGGACAACCACGTGACACCTGGATTGTGCCTGGGGAGCAGGCCATTGCGGAACCGGTAACAACATACCCCTGCGGGAAAGGTACTGACAACAGGATTGCGCGGGCTGCGGTTCAGCCGTCCCGGCGAATTCCACTCCCCGGGAACTGACGCCCTCGAAAGGCTCTGGATTGCAGGCTCAGCAGTATGGTGGGTTGAGCTCTCTTCCTGTTCCTCTGTTGAAGAAAGTTCCCTCATCCGAAGCAGGTGCAGCCCGATCGTTATCTTCCCGGGACCGATTTCAGCCTTCGCTGGCTCACTGCAGGACTGGCGGCCAGCCTGGACTGCTCAACCTGAGTTCAAAATCGGGCAGAGGCGAACCTGATGATCCTGGCGATTTCTGGATCGGGAAAGACGTCAGGCACAGCCTGACCTACAGGACAACACAGGCATTTCAGTCGGAGCGCAGAAACAGAAACTGGATAGATGCCCCTCGACACACTGCTCAGCCCACTGCCAGCCTGTCTGCCCTGCCGTGCGAGTCCTGAATCCGTAAACCCTCCTCCAGATTGCGCTTCGAGCGAACATACGGAAGGATGAATCAGATATTTTTTCAGGGCATGTCGATTCCGCCGGACGTGGTTCGACTATCAGGCACAAGCCCGGGCTCCCGGCACCAGCCCCCGTTGAAGCAGGGGCGGGAAAGCTGTGGTTTCAATCTGAAAATCCACCATCGGAAAATGAGGTCTCACGATGAAATTTGTCTGCATGGGATACATCGCGGAAGAGAAGTGGAGCCAGCTGTCACAGGAAGAAAGGCAGCAAATGATGGAAGAATGCTTCCAGTATGATGATGAGCTGCGGCGCGGGGGACATTTTGCGGGGGGCGAAGCGCTGGGCTCAGCCCGCAACGCGGTCACCCTGCGGATGGTGAATGGCAAGGTCCAGGTGACGGACGGCCCCTACGCCGAAACGAAGGAGATGCTGGGCGGCATTCTGCTGCTGGAAGCACGGGATATGGAGCACGCCATCTCTCTGATGTCCCGGCATCCTGGCGTGGCGGCCGGCCCGTTCGAGCTGCGACCGGCCGACGAGCATGTCAATCAGCTCATTGCCGCCCGCAACGAAGCGGTCCAGCGGGAACTTTCCGGCCACGGCAGCAGCCCCGCCCCCGAAATCCCGCCGCAAGGAGAAACCGGTTCGGAACCGGGCGGCACGGTCCGCCTGCACCGGGTGGTTCGCGCACCGGCGGAGCGGATTTACCGAGCGTTTCTCGATGCGAACGCCCTGGTGAAGTGGGTGCCCCCCTGTGGCTTTACCGGCACGGTGCACAGCATGAATGCGACGGTGGGAAGCGGCTGCCACATGTCGTTCACGAACTTTGGCACCAGCCAGAGCCACTCGTTCAGGAACACTTATACGGAACTCACACCGTACTCACTCATTCGGTATACAAGCCGGTTTGATGACCCCGGTCTGCCGGGGGAAATGCAGGTCACGGTCAATCTGCGGGAGGTTCTCTGCGGCACCGAGCTGAATATCCTGCAGGAAGGGATCCCGGCTGCGATTCCGACGGAATTCTGTTATGCGGGCTGGCAGGAATCCCTGATGCTGCTGGCCCATCTGGTGGAACCGGAGATCCCCGCTGAGCAGTGATTCGCCGACCGAACGTGGCCCGCTGGTTTCGGCTGATGGTCCTCTGGAGACTTCTTTCCGGTAAGGGGAAATCCAGAGGCCGCTGGATCCGGGAACTGGTTTCGAGGAAATTGACCACCCGTTTCAGAAGTCTTCCAGCGGCAGGGTTCTTCTTTCCGGCAGTCCGTCATGCGCGAATCCCGCATCCAGCCCACCACTGCAGCCGGCCAGGAACGGCCGCCGCGGCCAGTCGGCAGAGCGGGCGGGATTTCCGTAATCGTGCCGGCGGCTCCGTGGGACAGCGAGTGGAAGAGGCTGCTTCCCGACCTGGCACCGCTGTCAGGAGAAGACGAAATCCTGATAGTGGGCACTCAGCCCGAACCGGCCGATTTTCAGGAGTTGGTCACCGGCTGCCGCCTTGCAGCCCGGGTTCGCTGGCTGCCTGCACCCCAGGGACGGGCCACACAGATGAACCACGGAGCGAGCGCTGCGGCCGGGCGCTGGCTGTGGTTTCTGCATGCCGATTCCCGCATGCTGCCCGACGCAGTCGAAGCACTGGACGCGGCGCTGACGCACCAACCGGATGCGCTGCACTACTTCGCTCTGCGATTCCTGCAGGACGGCCCGGCGGGAATGACGCTGAACGAACTGGGGGTCCGATTTCGCTCGCGGGTGCTGCGAATGCCGTTCGGCGATCAGGGCTTCTGCCTGCGGCGGGACCTGTTCGACTCGCTGGGAGGGTATGAGGAAACCGCGTCCTATGGAGAGGATCATCTGCTGGTGTGGGCTGCACGACGACGGGGAATTGCAGTCCTGGGCGTCTCCTCCGCCATTCAGACCAGCGCCCGCAAGTACCGGGCCGGTGGCTGGTTTCGCACCACCGCCCGGCATCTGCGGCTGACGTTCGCTCAGGCGGTGCCGCAGTTCTGTCTGCTGCTGCGGGAGCGGTTTCGCCTCCGGTCCGCGACCAGCCAGCCACTGCCGAGGGAAACTCCACTACGAAGGAGAAACTCCCCGACAAAGGAGGACAGGCCTGAATGAACGAAGCCTTTGGGAGAATTTCCGGGCCAGACTCGCCCCTCCAGGCTGGACAGTTTATTCCGCCGGAATGGCCTTGAGGACTTCCGCGGCGGAAGAACGGCCAGCGTGTGTTTTACTCACTTTGGCGAAAGTGATTTTTCTTGCAGGAGTCATCACGAACGTTGAAGGCCAGGCCGTTTCGTTTTTCGCGTCCCACCGCAGCCCGTAAGAGTTGGTGAAGGAGTAATCCGGATCCAGCAGAAAAGCGAAGTGGGCGGGATAGTCGATCCCGCGGACGAACTCAGCGGCGTGCTCCTTGAGTCCGGCTGCCGGGCCGGGATAGACAAACAGCACGGTCGCATCGGCCCTGCGGAAATCGTCCGCCCTGCGGAGGAACTCGGCCACCTGCCGCGAGCACAGCGGGCACTGGTAGCCGGGGTATCCGCGCAGCACAATCAGCACCACCGGGCCTCCGGCCGCCGTGTCGGAAAGTTTGATCTTCTCTCCGGCAGGCGTTCGCAGTTCGAAGTCCCGGGCTGTCTCTCCGACTGCGGGAGGACTGTTCGACTTCTTCTGCTCCTGCTCTTCCGCATTCGCCTCAGACAGCGACAGGCTGGCCGCTGCCAGCAGCATCAGCAGGCTGCCTCGGCGCAAGATGTCATGGCAGTTCATTCGTGTTCTCCTGATTCACTTGATGTGGAACAGAGCCGTTCCAGGTCGCTATGCGGTCCGATGGCCGGAGCGTCCGCTCTGCTCGGGGAAAGGATGGCGACAACGCGAGGATTATACCGCTCGGCCAGTTGAGGGACGGTGTGCTGATTCACAGTCTTCGCAGTCCGGTCGTCGTCCGGTGCAGTCCCCGCCGGGAATGGAGAACGGAAACCGGCCAGGAAAGGGCGCTGGCGGCTGCAGGTCGGTCTGCCCCTGGTGGAACGGGCCGGGTATGATCCTTTAGAGCGGCTGCAGCTGATCGACAGCTGGTTCTGCAGTCTGTCCGGTGACCAGCCTCAGCTGGCGTGAACAATCAGAAACAGCAGAAGAAGGCTCCGCCAGCAGTATGAGCGAACCACTGAAGCAGAAATCCTGTTTCGAGTGTGCTCAACCTCACAGAACATGACCCATCCCGTGCGTATTGTTTCACTCCGCCCGCAGAGAGCGGCGGGCAGCCGGGATTCAGGCTGCGGCTTCAAACCTCCACTGGCCTGGAAACTGCCGACCAGGCCTGGTATCAGAGAGCAGAGCAGCTGGTGATAAGCCAGCTGCAGAATTGTCAGTGAACGGCGAACCCGCTGACCAGATGCACGAACCACGGCGCGGCCACAGCAGCCGCCCGGCCAGGAGAAGTTGATCGAGATGGTCGAATTGCCGATTATCAGTCAGGGACAGGGAACACCCGAAGGCGCGGTTTACGAGCGGTACGCCGCAGCGGCCGGCCAGGTGGAAGACGCTCTGTGCTGCCCGGTGGAATATGTGGGTGATTACCTCGCGGCCGTCCCCGAGGAAGTCATCGAAAAGGACTACGGGTGCGGCGACCCTTCCCGCTTTGTGCGGCCGGGGGAAACCGTGGTCGATCTCGGTTCCGGGGCGGGGAAGCTGTGCTACATCATGGCGCAGGTGGTGGGGCCCGAGGGTCGCATCATCGGTGTGGACTGCAACCGCGAGATGCTGGCCGTGGCGTTGAAGCACCGGGACACCGTGGCGGAACGCATCGGTTACGCGAATGTCGACTTCCGCTACGGGCTGATTCAGGATCTGGCCCTCGACCTGAACCTGCTGGCAGAGGAGCTGAAACAGCACCCCGTGCAGGATCCCGCCAGCTGGCTGAATCTGCGTTCCATCGAGGAGCGGCTGCGGAACGAGCGACCGCTGATTGCGAGCGATTCGGTCGATTGCGTGGTATCCAACTGCGTGCTCAACCTGGTTCGCGGGCAGGATCGGCGGCAGCTGTTCGATGAGATTTTCCGCGTGCTGAAACCGGGTGGCCGCGCGGCGATCAGCGATATCGTCTCGGACGAGACCGTGCCCGCCCACCTGCAGCAGGACGCGGAACTGTGGTCGGGGTGTCTGTCGGGTGCCTTCCGCGAAGATGAATTTCTGCGGGCATTTGAAGAGGCCGGGTTCCATGGAATCGAGATTGTCCGACGGCAGGCGGAGCCCTGGCAGGTCGTGGAGGGAATCGAATTTCGCTCGGTCACGGTGCTGGCTCACAAAGGCAAGGCCGGCCCCTGCCTCGAGCGGAACCAGGCGGTGATCTACCGGGGCCCGTTCAAATCAGTTCTGGATGACGACGGGCACACGTATGCCCGCGGCGAGCGGATGGCAGTCTGCGACAAGACATTTCAGCTCCTGCAGCGGGCCCCCTACCACGGGCTGTTCGAGCCGATTGAACCGATCGAGGAGATCCCGCTGGAGCGGGCGAAGCCTTTCGACTGTGAGAAAGATGTTCTCCGCAGCCCGCGGGAGACGAAGGGCAGCAATTACCGGAACACGACCGGGCCTTCTGCTCTTTCCTGCGAAACAGACGGAAAGTGCTGCTGAACAGCAGCGATTGTTGCCCACTGATATTCACATCCCCCGGCCAGATCTGATTCATCATGACGTTGACGCTGCTCCGACAGGGAAGCCCGCTGGCCACCGGCCTGGCACAACTGCAGATCCTCAACGGCACGCAGGAGTCGGCCGGTCCACAGTTTGACCATGTACTGAAGGATCACAGGATTGAGCCACTGCGGGCCTCGTCCCTGCAGTCGCTGCAGATCAACCTCGGGAAGCTGTGCAATCAGACGTGCAGCCACTGCCATGTGGATGCCGGGCCGGATCGACGCGAAATCATGACACGGGAAACCGCGGAAGCGTGCCTCGATGTGCTGCGGCGGCATGACATCCCGCTGGTGGACCTGACGGGCGGGGCACCGGAGATGAATCCACAGTTCCGGTGGATGGTGGAAGAGTGCCGGAAACTGGACCGACGGGTGATTGACCGCTGCAATCTGACAATCCTGACGGCTCCCGGGTTCGACGATCTGCCCGAGTTTCTGGCGGCAAATCAGGTGGAGGTGGTGGCCTCGCTGCCGTGCTATCTGGAAGAGAACACGGATCGCCAGCGGGGTGACGGGGTGTTCCAGCGGTCGATTCAGGCGCTGCTGCGTCTGAATGCACTGGGTTATGGCCAGCCCGATGGCCGACTGCCGCTGACACTGGTGTTCAATCCTGTCGGGCCCGCGTTGCCCCCGCCGCAGAAATCTCTGGAAGAGGCCTACCGCCAGCAGCTGTTCGAGCGGTACGGAATCGTCTTCACCCGGCTGATCACGATTACGAATCTGCCCGTCAGTCGATTTCTGGATGAACTGGTGCAGACGGACCGGTATGAGGAATACATGGCGCAGCTGGTGGCGGCTTTCAATCCCGCGGCGGCCGATGGTGTCATGTGCCGGACAACCCTTTCCGTGGACTGGCAGGGTCGGCTGTTTGACTGCGACTTCAATCAGATGCTTGACCTGCCCGTGGCAGCCGGGGATGTGGTCAACATTCGGGACTTTACTCCCGTCAGACTGGAGAACCGCCGGATCATGACCGGTCGTCACTGTTTCGGCTGCACAGCGGGTGCGGGCTCCAGCTGCCAGGGGCAGATTGTCCCGTCATGACTTCCCGCCTGCTGATTTTCGCCAAGCATCCCGAACCGGGACGGTGCAAGACCCGGCTGATTCCCACTCTGGGAGAGGCGGGAGCAGCGGAACTGCATGCCGTGCTGACCGCCCGGACGCTGAGTCAGGTGGCCCGGCTGCCGGGGAATGTGTCGGTCGATGTGTGCTACACCGGGCTGGATGCCAGCTGGTTTCAGCAGCAGTGTGACGCACACGAGCTTGCCGCGGAGCTGCTTCCGCAGGTGGAAGGTGACCTGGGAGCGCGGCTGCTGGCTGGCTTCGGCCGGGCGTTCGCAAACGGGATGAAGCGGGTCATTGCGATCGGCACTGACTGTCCCCAGCTGTCGGCGGAAATCATCTGCAGCAGTCTGGCTCGGCTGGAGGAATCCGAGGTGGTCCTCGGCCCGGCTGCGGATGGTGGTTACTACCTGCTGGGAATGACTGCTCCCGTGCCGGAACTGTTCGAAGGCATCGCGTGGGGCAGCTGCTCCGTGCTGGAACAGACGCTGGCGGTACTGGAACGCCTCTCAATGAGCGTGTCTCTGCTGCCCGTGCTGAGTGATATCGACCGTCCGGAAGATCTGGCCCTGTGCCGCGAGCTGGGTCTGCCGGTACCGGGCTGAACCGCTGGTATCAGTCTGAAAGACCGCCCGGAAACCTCATGTCACCACAGGCGCCTGTGGCAGTCCTGAAATCCAGGCGGAGGCCGTGGGTTGGGGACCAGGATTTCCAGAATGGCACTGAGTTCCCGCAGCGTGGCGCCAGATCGCGCCACGGCTGCCACCCACGGCTTCCAAGACCACGGAACCCCGCTCGAATTTCCTGAACCGCGGGTGGACTATGTGATGGACGTTCAGTTCAGTTAAGATGCATCTGTCCCGGTGTCAGAGCATTCTGGATCATCTCCGTCTGCTCTGCTGTCCGATCTTACAAACCCGGTTGTTCTGGAGTCAGTGGATGAAATACGCCGCAGTTGCTGTTGCCCTTGTGCTGGCTGGTCTATCGGGGGGAGTTTCCGCTCAGGAGAATTCCGCGGAACAGGGTGCGGCCAGAGAGGAACAGCGGCAGCGGCCCGATCCGTTCGCCCGACTGTTTACTCTGCCGGGAATTGAGTTCTCGGCGGAGCAGCAGGCCAGCGTGAAGGAAATTCGCAAGGAGTTCACGCCAAAGCTGCTGGAGACGCAACGTAAGTGGGACGGTGTGATTACCGCGGAGCAGCAGCAGGCACGGCGGGAGGCTTTCGCCAAAGCCCGGGAAGCCGGCAAGCAGGGGCAGGAACTGCGGCGGGCGACAGAGGCGGCTGTCCAACTGACGGATGCCCAGAAGAAGCAGCAGGCGGACATTCGCCAGGAACGCAACAACCTGCAGGGTGAGATTCGTGACCGACTGCTGGCTCTGCTGACGGAAGAACAGCAAGCGACCGTCAGGCAGCGCTTCCGGGGACCAGAGCCTTCGGAACCCACGCACTCGGCGATCAAGTACGGCCCGCATGAACGGAACCTGCTGGATGTGTGGCTGGCCAAATCCGACCGGCCGACCCCGGTGCTGATTTCGATTCACGGGGGAGGATTTCGCGCCGGGAACCGCAGCGTGGGCGGCGGAATGCTGAACCAGTGCCTTGCGGCAGGAATTTCGGTGGTGGCAATTACCTACCGGTTCTCGTCCGATGCCGTGGCCCCGGCTTCATTTCACGACAGCGCCCGCGCGGTGCAGTATGTGCGTCACCGGGCCAGAGAGTGGAATTTCGACCCGACTCGAATCTCCGCCACCGGCAGTTCCGCCGGGGCCGGCCTCTCACTGTGGCTGGCATTTCATGATGACCTCGCGAAACCGGACAGTGAAGACCCCGTCCTGCGGCAGTCGTCCCGGCTGACCTGTGCTGCGGTGACCGCCGGGCAGACCTCATACGATCCGCGGGTCATCCGCAGCCTGTTTCCCGACACCGACACGTACCGTCACAGTGCGCTGGCTGAACTGTTCGATTACGACCCGAACGAACTGGACAACCTGCCCCCGGAAAAGTACAGGCTGTTTGAAGAATGCTCTCCCATGCACCACCTGTCGAAGGATGATGTGCCGGTGATGCTGAACTATGGCGGCGGGCTGGATCAGGAAATCACGAGTGCCAGCATTGGCATCCATCACGCCCGCTTCGGCAAAGCCCTCAAGGAGAAGATGGACCAGCTGGGTCTCCGCTGCATCGTGCATGCGGGCGGTCAGATGCTGGATGGCGGCGAGCGGCTGCAGGTGATCGACTTCCTGAAAGAGGAATTCGGTCTGCAGCCCTGAACCAGATGGGCCGAAATCTGCAGTGAGACCAGCGGCTGGCTTCGCGCCTTCCGGCAGGGTGATGTTGCGGGCGACATGAGTGCACGAAGGCAATTGCACGAAGCCGGGGCCATTGCGGGCCGGGTTCAATCAGGTTCGTCGGCCGCGTTGACCAGAGCCGCCAGGATATCCATCGTAGCGACGATGCCGCACAGTCCGCCGTTCTCGTCCAGCACGGGAACCCGGTGCAGGTGTCCGTCGCACATGACCCTGGCGGCCTGGACCAGCGCTGCGTCGGCCGGAACGGTGACGACCAGCCGCGTCATGCGGTCGGCCACCTTCAGCGTGGCGGAATCCGAAGTGGAAGCCAGTGGCGCCGCCAGATCGTAAAGTCGCCAGGCGGTGGGGTCGGCTCCGTGAATTCTTGCGGAATTCGGCAGGGAAACCTCCGGTGCATCCGGCAGGGGAGCGGCTGGCGGGTGATGCAGATCCACCAGATCCGAGAGGGAGAGAATTCCCACAAATCGTCCATCGTCATCAATCACCGGAGCCCCGGTAATATGATGGGATTTGAGCAGGACAATCGCTTCCTCGATCGGGGCCGCAGCCGAGACCGTGACCACCTCGGGGTTCATGACATCGCTGACCCGCAACGTGGCAAGTCGGCCGGAAAACAGGGTCATCGGTCAATACCCCTTCTGGAGAAATCCGGAGAAGGGTTCCTCCCCTCCGGCGAACAGAACCTGCCAGCATGCGATGCCGCAGTCACCGCGACAGAACCCGGATTCCACCGGACCTTCTGGCGGCGGCTGGTGCCCGGCTGCGACGGTCTGCCTGCATTTTACGAGAGGTGGCGGAATCGGGCCAGTGCCCTCAGCGGGAGAATCGCCGCGGACAGCGGGCTGTGCTGCATGACAGTGCCCGCCGAAGTCCGGCAGGCGGCGGCCTGAGCGGTCCACGCGCCGTCGGCCTGCCGGGCCTCCAGTAGATAAGCCGCCGCACGGGTGGCTGCCGGCACAGGAGAACCATCGGCCAGCAGTGCCAGCATGGCATTCGCCGTGGCCACCGGGGCTGGCGGTACGCTTCGCCTTTCTTCGGAGCGCGATGAATCCTGTCGACGGGCAGGTACGCCAGCTTCTTCCGCGGGCCAGCGACCGTTCTGTTCCCGCGCACACAGCCAGGCAGCGGCCAGGCGGAGACGGGAATCCCGCCCCGGACAGCCCACAGCAGCCAGGCCACGCATCGCACTGCAGGTGGCTTCCCGGACCGTTTCGCCCGGCAGGCCGGGCCAGTAGCCAGCCGCGGATTCCTGTTTCAGCCAGCAGAAACGGATGGCCTGCTGCACGGAAGGCTGACGGGTATCGAGCCCCAACTGACCGAGGACTTCCATTACCAGGCCGGTGAGCACGACAGAACTCTCATCGGGAGGCAGGCCGTCCCGGCTGAACTGTTCCTGCTGCTGACGCCGGCTGCGGGACAGCGCGAACTGCCCCCAGCCTCCGTCGCTCCGCTGAGCACGAAGCAGCCAGTTCAGGCCGCGGGAAATGGCCGACAGCAGTCGGGTGGCGGGAGACAGCCCGGCCGCGATCCGAGCCGGTCCGGTGTCCTCCGACCGACCCGCCAGCACGGTAATGGCATCTCTGTCGGCCGCATGCGGACTCCAGCCCTGCAGCAGGAACTCGACATCCAGCCCGGCCAGACTGGCGGGAAGACATTTACCCAGTGCCTGCAGAACGAGCGCTGTCGTCTGGACATCCGCCGCGGAGGACGAGGTTCCTCCCGCTGACCAGCCACTCGTGCCGTCCCGCAGTTCCTG
>JAGQPV010000518.1 GCA_020426545.1 Planctomycetaceae bacterium | reverse complement strand
AGCTCAGCCGATGCCGCTGATACTCGGTGATCAGCGGTTCGATCTTCGGCAGTTCCCACACCTGATGCCGGATCGGTTCCGGATCGTCACCGTCCAGCGGTCTGCCGCAGCGACGGCAGTTATCGGGATGCAGCACAATGACCTCGGAACACTGCTCCGCTGGGACCAGCGTCCGCGTATGGCGTTTGTGCCCCTTCTGACCACCCCGCTTCCGCTTCGATTTCGATCGCGAAGACTTCGGCGTCTTTGCATGCGGATGCTGCGTCGATGGGGGGGCCGAAGAGTTGTCCGGCGGTTTCCTGGCTTCAGCCAGCTGTTGCCCCAGAGACTCGATGCGCAGCAGGAGCGACTCGACGAAGGCCCAAACCTCCGGCGTCATTTGCTCGGCCAGCTCCGCTGGGAACTGCAACTTCCCTGAGATGCGGATGGTTTTTCAAATTGTCATTCGCATTGCAGGACCAATTCCGACCTGTGAACGGTTACACGCCTGAAGGGAGCGTGAAGATTGTTATCCGGTTTACGGATGACCAGGAGCCGCAGTTGCGGTTCGATATTGTGGATTCCGAAATCGGAATCAGTCTGGAGCAGCAGGCGACCTTATTCCAGTCGTTTTCGCAGGGAGATGGCAGTGTCAACCGGAAGTTCGACGGCACCGGGCTGGGCCTGGCCATCAGTAAACGACTGACCGAAATGCTGGGAGGAAAGCTCACTGTGGAAAGTGAACCCGGCTGCGGCAGCACTTTTATAGCAGTCATTGCTACAGGCGATATTAAAAACGTCGAGCTGATTCAACCGAAACTCTGGGCTGAATCGGCCCATGAAAGCGACAGGGCGGAACCGCTGCGTCTGGACTGTCATGTGTTGATCGTCGATGACCGCCGGGATGTTCGGTTCCTCAGCAGCACGGTATTAAAGGAGGCCGGGGCAACCATCAGCGAGGCCGAAGATGGCGAAGTCGCGATACAGAAATTCCAGGAACAGCGGGACGGGAAGCGTGCCAGTTTCAATCTGATTCTGCTCGACATGCAGATGCCCCGGGTGGACGGTTATCAGACAGCCTGGCGAATTCGGCAGCTGGGCTATGCCGGCCCGACTTTCGCTCTGACAGCCGTTGCCATGCAGGGGGATATGAAGCGGTGCCTCGCCGCCGGCTGCAATGATTACCTCAGCAAGCCGATCGATGTGCAGCGGCTGATCAGGGTGGTCCATAATTTGACCACCAGCCTGTCTGAAGAATCAACCAGACCCTGAAGGCGGGGCAGGCCCATTCTTCCGGAACACCCGCTCTGGCTGCTGCTGAATCGGAGAAGCTGTCAGCACTGCTGCGGCTGGCCAGTGGCAGAGATCTTCGGGGGCCCTCGATTCGTTCGCCGGCTCTACGGCGTCTCGTCGTTCATCGCCGGCTCTCCAGCAGCTTCCTGCAGCAGCGACCGCATGGCCCCCATCAGCACGTCTTCCACCTCGGGGGCCGTGTACGACCACTGGCCCACTTCGTACCCACCCTGCGCATAGGCCTCGCGAGTGCCGATGTAACCCGGCCCGTTGTCGCAATACGCCGCCAGGCAGACGAACATCTCCGGCTGCATCTGCTGGGCGGCGAGCTGATATTCCACGAACAGTTCCCCCGGGAGGTGCAGCACGCAGGCCGGGCCCAGCCGGAGACAGCTGACATCAATCGGCTGTTTCGCCGCCACCCGTTCCATCCAGGAGAGCTTGAGCGCCGCCCCGAACCGCTGGCGGTCGCTGGCCTGTGGATTGTGCAGCACAGCGGAAATGGCGTCCGCCTGCATGCTGGTCTTCAGCGGCAGCAGCACACGGCGGGTGTGCCAGTGGACGTCTGCCGGCTGCAGAGGAACCCGCTTTGTACTCTCCCACGCGGCCCGCATGCCGGCCGCCAGCCGGCTGGCCAGAGCAGGGCGATTCTCTTCCGAGCCATCATTGTATTTGCCGGCGGCTATGTCGCCTCCTGCCCCGTTGAAATGGATGTGCGGAACATCGGGGACTTCATTCTCCCACTGTGTGCGGGCCAGGCCGACAAAATCGGCGCTCACGCCTCCCCGCCCGTAATAACTCTGCGGATGTGTGGCGTAATAGCTCAGCACGGCCAGCGGCTCATCGCCGTTCCACAGACTGAGCAACCGCACGTCCTGGTCAATAACTCCCTCGGGGGCCGCCCGAATCTCCGGGTCGCGGCAGGCACTGTACCGCACATGCTGCACGCGGCCGTCGGGGCCGAATACCCGCCGGCTGGAAGCCACCCGCTCCACTTTCGCTTTTCCCTGGCCCACATGTGTCACCGGCCGGGCTGTCTTCACAGACTCGCGGGCCGCCCGGGCCGAACGGCGGATGGCATCGCGGGTAGCCGCCAGGTTGTGCATGGTGGCAACCACGCCCGCCTCCTGCAGCAGTTCATCAGCCGTACCATCCACACCCGGCGCATCGTGCTGATGCAGCGTGGTCAGCGCAACGCGGCTCGCCGTGGTCCCCACCGCTTTGGCCAGCGCTTCCCGCCACGCGTCCTGGGTCGCATTGCGAATGCCCGTCCAGTCGACGGCGCACAGCACGATCGGCTTGCCGGCCCCCAGCAGTACGATTCCACGAGCTGAAAGAGGGTCGTCCACCGATTTCGCCGGAGGCACAAAACCGTAGCACAGCGGGCTGCCGATCGGCGGAGTCACATCGGCCTCGAAGGTTGCCACCCGCAGGGTCGCCCGATGGGCAGGCTCTCCCGCACGGGCCTGGCTGCCGCAGCAGACGAAGACAGACAGCAGCACGGCCACCATCCGTCCGCCGATCGGCCATTCGGTAAGTGAAGAACGCGATTGCAATTCCATTTGTGAACCTGCACGATCAGAGAGACCCGCGGAACATCGTTGTCGGGCAGCCAGGCACATCCCGCTGCCATCCGACATGATGGACGAACGGAGGGACTCCGGTCAAACGGCAGTGGCCCTCGCGCGAACCATCCGTTTCTCAATTCCGTCCCACGCCAGCTGCCGGTCTGTCTGCACCACGGGAGGAACTGACCGTGAACAGAGTCTCTGCCGCGTTCCTGGGCCTGCTGGCATTGCTGCTGGCTGTGGTGGTCCTGCTGTTCGTGCTGCCCTCCGCGGTGACGGAAGCCTTCGACGCCAGGCACACCCGGCTGCGGGACGTGCTGATCCTGCCGGCCAGTCCCCTGCTGCTGGGTGCGGCCGCCGTGGCTTTCGGTCTGTTCCCCCTGCGCAGCACGCGGGCGCTGATGCTGGTCGCCGGCCTGGCCGCGCTGGCATGCGGGTGCTGCCTGCTGGTGATTGTGCTGCCCGGCACCGACCTGGAAACCAATACCGTGCTGCTGTTCTCAGCCACTATCTTCATGTGCGCGGCCCTGCTGGCCCTGAAGCTGCACGAACTGGCCACCGGCCGGCAGTCGGAGTACGACGAGCGAATCGAAGAACTGAAACGCTCCGAGCCATGACGCCCGCTGGTAACCGGCAGACGCCAGCTACTCCTCGACCCGCACGCGAATCGGCCGGGTACACGGGCCGGGCAGGCCCTGGCGGGTTTCGCTGGTCCACACGTCGGAGACCAGGATCTCGTACTCCTGCCCCGCTTTGAAGCCGGCCGGCAGAGCAAGTTCGAGAGTTGCTTTTCCGTCTTTGAAGGAGACCGTCAGCTGGCCACCCACGGCGCACCTGAAATGCGTGCCCGCCCGGTTGACGGACAGCTTCACCGGTTTCGCGGGAGTTTCCGTCCCTTCGGCCAGCCTCAGCGGGATGGTCACCTTCCCGCCGGCTGCAGCTGTCAGTTCGGTGATGGTCGTCGAAATCGGCAGTCCCTGTGGCCGGGCCACCACGGCACGTGACATCACACCCGCACGAAACCGGTTTGGTTCGCCCCAGGCCAGCTGTGTCAGCGGCAGTGCCTGATGCACGACTTCACGGTCAGCGACCTTCACCCGACCAGTGACCTGGAATTCGGCCACGGTTCCCGGTTCGGCGTTCGGTGGAGCGGTAATGGTGAGGAACGTCTTGTGGCCGAAGGCACCGCGAAGGGGGTGCCTGTAATCAGCACCGAAGGCGGTGGCCGTGCTGCCCGTCCAGCCCTCTGGCAATCCCTCAATGGTCAGCTCAATATCGCCCTTGAGGTTCCCGTGTCGATGCGTCTCGACCACGAAGGCCGCTGTCGTGCCCGGCCCCCACACGGTCACCGCATCGGGCCACTGGTACATGTCGAAATCGGGCCGGTTGTCCTGCACGGTCAGCCGGTACACGGCCCGCGGGCCGCGGACGCCCGACTGCTCCGCCAGGCGAATGAAGTACTCGCCGGCGGTTTTGGCGGTGAAGGCCAGCTGACTGTCGAACGGCACAAACTCATGGACGACTTCGCTCTTGAGCAGTTCCCCGTCATCATTGGCGGCCAGCATCTTTCCATCCGCATCGAACACTTCCAGCAGCGTATCGACGGGCGACCGCA
>JAGQPV010000517.1 GCA_020426545.1 Planctomycetaceae bacterium | reverse complement strand
TTCCGCCTTTCAGGCCGCCACCCGCCATCCAGACAGAGAACCCATACGGATGGTGATCGCGACCATCCGACCGCTCTGCACCGGGTGTGCGGCCGAACTCAGTCGCCCACACCACCAGCGTTTCATCCAGCAGGCCCCGCTGCTTCAGATCGCGGAGCAGCCCGGCAATCGGCTGATCGACCTGGCCGCAGTTGGTGGCATGGTTCGATTTCAGTTTGCTGTGAGCATCCCAGTTGCCAGAGTGGTACAGCTGCACGAACCGCACACCGCGTTCCACCAGCCGCCGCGCCACCAGGCACTGCTGCCCGAACGGTTTCGTCGCCGACTGATCCAGGCCGTACATCGACTGCGTGGCTGCGGTCTCGCCGTCCATCTGCAGCACTTCCGGAACGGCCATCTGCATCCGGTAGGCCAGTTCGTAAGACTTGATACGCGCCCGCATGGCCGGGTCATCGGGGTAGGCCACGCCCGCCAGCTGATTCAGGTCGCCCAGCAGGTCGAGCTGATCCCGCCGCTCTTCCTGGTAGACGCCATTACCGGGCGTACCGAAGGGGAGCGGGTTCGCCGGATCAATCCGCATTTTGATACCGGCGTGTTCCGGCCCGAGGTAGCTGGCCGAGTGCGCACCCTGGCCACCGCAGCAGTCGCCCGGGCCCTGCCCCAGCACTACAAAACTGGGCAGGTTATTGTTCAGCGAACCCAGGCCGTAATGCACCCACGAACCGATGGAAGGAAAGAACCCGTCGAAAATGTGGCGGCCGGTATGAAACTGCAGCTGGGCGGCGTGGTCGTTGTCGGTCGTCCACATGGAACGCACAATCGACATGTCGTCCACACAACCGGCCAGGTGCGGCCACCAGTCGCTGATTTCGATGCCGCTTTCCCCGTGCTTGCGATAGCCGACCTGCAGCGGGTACAGCGTCGACATCAGCTTTCGAGGCTCGCCGGAGAAGTCCCGCACGTTCGAGCGATAGAACTTCGACTGCAGCACGGCTTCGGAATACGGAGACTCTTCGATCGTCTTTCCCGCGTGCCGCGTGAGTTCGGGCTTGGGGTCGAAGCTCTCCATGTGGCTGGTGCCGCCCAGCATGAACAGCCAGATCACGTTCTTCGCTTTCGGCGTGTGATGCGGCTGGCCATCGGGAGGAACATGAGCCGGGCCGCCCTCGGCAGCGGAGACCCGCCGCTCCTGTGCCAGCAGGGCTTCCAGAGCCACGCCGGTAAAGCCCATCCCCATGTCAGACAGAAAGGTGCGGCGGTGCATGCGGCCACAACCGGTATCGGGAGTTTCGGATGTCATGAGTTGCTTTCGTTCGTCCGGAATGCGGGGCGAGCCTGCCCGGCGGTGTTTCGATGAACTCTGTGTCTGCGAACGGTGCAGGAGACCGTTTCCGCGAAATCTGCCCGGCAGTTCCTGCTCAGCGAATCGTGACAAAGTCGTTGTGGTTCAGCAGCACCAGCACCAGGTTCTCCCGGGCCCGCTGGACCAGGTCGGTCGCGGCGGCTGTTCGTGCGGCACCGCCGGAGGGGAACCGCGCCAGTGCTCCGCCACGGGCCAGCAACTGCGGATGCTCCTGCAGAAACCGCTCGCACCGTGCCAGCTCCGCCGGGGTGGGCTGACGGGTCAGGACATGCAGGAAAGCCCGGGCAATGTAGGAGGCCCCGTCGGAGGCGTCCGGCTGCAGCTTCTGCTGCTGTTCCTGTTTCAGCAGCTCGGCCGCCAGCATGCGGGCACTGGTCACCGCCAGCGCGCTGTTCGTCATGGCCAGCACCTGCTGCGGCACGACGGACGGCTTGCGTTCGTAACACTCATTCGGGTTGGCCAGGTCGAACAGATCGAGGAACTCCATCGACTCGTTTGGCGTGGTGCGAAAATACAGACTGCGACGCAGCACCGACTGTCCCTGAGTCTCGGGAATTTCGGGGCCACCGTGAGATTCATCAAGCCGGCCAGCCAGGAACAGCACGCTGTCCCGCACCGCTTCGGCCTCCATCCGGCGGGAATTCATCCGCCACAGTGAGACATTCTCCGGGTCGATTTTCAGATTCTCCGCTGCCTCCGGGCCAGCCGCGGTCGCCTGACGGTACGTGCTGGAGGTCACCATCAGCCAGTGCAGCCGCTTCATCCGCCAGGTACCGCTGGCGTTCGAACTTTCACCGTCCGGTTTCTCATCGCCACCAGTCAGTTCCACAGCCAGCCAGTCGAGCAGTTGCGGATGACTGGGGTCTTTCCCCGCCAGGCCGAAGCTGGCGACCGAGGGCACCAGAGCCGTGCCGAAATGCCGCAGCCACATGTGATTGACGGCCACGCGGGCTGTCCGCGGGTTGGCCGGGTCGGCAATCCACTTCGCCAGGGCCAGCCGCCGGCCCGTGCTCTGCCGGGGATACTCCTTGCCCAGTGGCTGATAGTCGGTTCCGGCTTTCTCCAGGGCAGAGCGGGCTGTCTCCAGGGTCTTCCGTGCATTATCGACCGCCTGCTTCGCTTTCCTCAGCACTTCTTCCGCGGCCGTTGCCGCATCCTCGGCGGCCTCTGTCTTCTCAGCCGTCGCGGCTGCGGTGTTCCCGGCCGAACGGTCCGCAGCCTGCTGCTTCAGCTCCAGCTGCTGCTCGGCCTCAGCCAGTTTCAGTTCCGCCTCGGCCACGGCCTGCTGTTTCTCGGCCTGAAAGGCCCGTTCCGCCAGCTGCTGAATTTCCTGCTTTTCGGCATCCGTTTCCGCATTCTCAGTCGCCGCATTCTCAGTGACCGCTGTGCTGTACCTGGCCTGGTCGGCCGCGGTGCGGGCGAGAACGGCCTGCTGTTCGGCCTGGGCCAGCTTTGCCCTGAACTCCAGAATGCTCAGCTGCGAGCGATGCAGTCCGACGGTCTGAGCCAGGCTGTCAGACGTCAGCGGTTCAAATGGCGAGCGCACCACTTTGGCCGCCGATTCCGCCATGGCGAACTCCGCCGGCAGCTCGGCAATCGTCAGCTCATGAAACCGGGCCGTGCCGCTGTGAACCCACAGGGCAATGCCACCTGGCCGCCGCGCCACTGGCATGGTATAGGCGATTTTCAGCTGCCCGTTATGCCACACATTCAGCAGGCTGCCACGGACCGCCAGATCCAGCACGATCTCCTCGCCCACATGGACGGTATCCGGAAAGATGCCGGCCGGCGGGTACGCATTCACTCCACCCGTTTTATGGAAGGCCTGAATACCACTGCTGGTCTTGCTGGTATGGGTATACACGGCCTGCCAGGAATCGCTGCCGTGGACATCGAACGAGAACCCCGTGGAGTGGATGCTGCCGGGATCGGTGCTGGTGTAACGCAGCCGGGCCCGGAAATCCTGCGGCAGCTGAATGTCCCCGTTGATGGTGAGAAACGAGCCAGCCTGCGACAGCACCAGGTCGCCATTCTCGCTGGCCCAGTTCCCGCTGACTGGCTTCCAGATATCAGACCGCAGCGAGCTGAAATCATCGTGAAACAGCAGCTCGCCCGCCGGAACTGTCGCCAGATCCGACTTGTCTCCGAGGGCCGGGGCGTCCGCGGTTTTCGCCTTCTCTGCCGCCTGAACTTCCGCCAGGCGGGTTGCGGCAGCTGCCAGCACCGACTGCTGCTCTGCCACCGCAGCGGCAGCCGTGGCCACCTTCTGCGCGGCTTCCTGATTCCGGCTGGCCACCAGTTCGGGGTGCAGTGCCGGGTACCAGGCTTCCAGCGGCAGATCAATCGCGGTAATCGCGGGGAAATCGCTGCCCAGGGCGGCCGGGACACCCGGTTCCAGCGGGTTGTCTTTCACGGGAAACCGGTCGTCGCCCCGCGAAAACAGGAAGGTGGGGGCATCGTTCTTCTCATCGAAGACACGCGAGACACCATCCGCGGGTACCATGCCCAGCGTGGCGTCTTTCTGCAGACCGGCGGAAGCGGAAATCACATCCACCCGCACGCCGTGCGGTTCGAAGAAGGCCCGGAACCGGTAATGTTCCTCCTGGGAGATCGGGTCGTATTTGTGATCGTGGCAGCGGGCACATTTGAGTGTCAGCCCCAGGAGACCGGCCGAGGTGTATTCCACGGTGTCCCGCATCCACACGTTGCGGTCGAACTTGTACCAGTTACGGCCGATAAAACCCGTGGCCCGCAGTGCTTCCGGATCACCCGGCGCCAGCTCGTCCGCGGCCAGCATCTCCAGCACCATGCGGTCGTAGCCGCGGTCGGCGTTCAGCGAATCAACAATCCAGTCCCGCCACCGCCAGATATGCGGATGACTCTCGCGCACTTCCGCCCCATATCCGTCCCAGTCGCTATACCGCCAGACGTCCATCCAATGCCGCCCCCACCGCTCCCCGTAATGCGGACTCGACAGCAATTGATCGACCACCCGTTCATATGCCTGTGGCGACTCATCCGCCAGAAACGCCTGCATCTCCTCCGGTGTCGGCGGCAATCCGATCAAATCGAGATACACTCTCCGCAATAATCCCC
>JAGQPV010000516.1 GCA_020426545.1 Planctomycetaceae bacterium | reverse complement strand
CAGGTGCGGCCGCCATCGGTGGAACCCACTTCGAAGATTCGGTTCTGCCGGCTGCGGCCAATCGCCAGCAGACTTTTCTTTCCCGTCACCAGAATACTGGGCTGAATCGCCTGTATCTCCAGCCCGTCGTTCACCGGGCCGATGCGTTCCCACGTCCGCCCCAGGTCGGCCGTCCGCTCAAAATGCACTGCCCAGCGGCTGGGCCGCTCTTCGCTCTCCGTGCTGGAAGGACACAGAATCGACCCATCAGCCAGCTGCACGGGTTTGTTCTTGACCGGCCCCAGAATGCCCTCCGGCAGGCGGCGGGGTTCCTGCCAGGTTCTGCCGCCATCGTCACTGGTGGTCAGCAGGCCCCACCACGTCTGCGGCGTGGGGCCACATTTGTAGAACAGCATCAGGGGGCCGCTGGCCGGCTGAAACAGCACCGGGTTCCAGCACGGGTGACGGTGCACGGTTCCGTCGGGCTGGCGGTACTGAATTCCATTGGCAACTTCCACCGGCGGAGTCCAGCCATCGTCCGCCTGGCGGGCCACCCAGATGCCCACATCCGGGTGCTTCTCCCGCGTTCCGCCGAACCAGGCAGCCACCAGTTTGCCGTCAGCTGCCTGCTCGATGGTCGAGGCATGACACTGGGCGAAAGGGGCCGCCTCGAACACGAACTCCGTGCGCACCATGCCCGGCTCTCCCGCGGATGAGGCACCGGCTGCGGCAGCCAGTACCAGCACGACCGGAACGGTGGAACAGAAGGCCCGCCAGCTGATTCGCAACATGAGTGTCCCTCGCCTCATTCGTCTGCCGGGTTCGCTCGCCCGGCCGATTCACCTTGAAGATGCGATTTCCGCGACAGCCTCCGGCGGATGGATGCCTGCAGGCCGCAATCGGAACGCCTCCTGCCTGGCACCGCCTCAGGCAGCGGTTGAATGCGAATCAAAGACCCACTGACTTAAGATGGGCGCGCTGTGCTTCTGTTAAAGGCTGATTTGCCTGATCAACAAACTCTTTGAGCTCTCTGGCGTGGCCAATCGTAGCGATATACTGCAGGGCAAATGCCGCATACCTGATATCCTCAGCCTCCTGCTTCGTAGTTGACTCTCTTCCAGCCACTTTCTGCAGGTTGTCAAATACCGAACGCTCAATGCTGGAACTCATCTGTTCAATTTTCCTGACTCGTTCATAGAATGGGGGGCGGATTGCCTGTCAATGGCAGCTCTGCAGCCTGTTATGCCGCCGGCGAGGTGCCGCAAGTGGTCGCATCGCACAGGCTGCGTTCTCGCGCAGTGTTTGCCTGTGCGACAGACCGAAACAGGCAGAATGCGAACGGGGCCGCCCCCGCGAGCGCCGCGGGACGGCCCCGTCACTGGCCTGATTCAGGAAAAGCCTCCTGCCTGTCACTGCCTCAGGCAATAGTTTACCAGCTGTCCGTCCGGAATGGCGACGCCGGAATGCCCGTCCGGTTATACAGGTTGGCCCCTTCGGGATTGGTCGAGAAGGCATACCGCACGGCAACCGGGTTCGGCACATCGGCCGATTTCACCACCACGTCTTTGCCGTCGATCGTGGCGTCGGCCCAGTGCCACTTCTTATCAGAGCCGGCAATCGCAAACCGGGCCAGCTTGCCGTCGGTCACTTCCTTCGTCGGCTCCAGGCCGATCTTCTCACCCACCATCAGTCCTTCGCCCACATGGTCGAAGCTGATGCGAATCGAATCGCCCTCGACCTTGTGGCTCTTATACAGCGGGCCGGCCGGCACCAGGTCTTTACGGTCGTACGTCTGATGCAGCGCCCACTGCGACAGCCGCCAGCCCACATCCTGCTTGTTGCGGGGATGAATATCCTTGGCATCACCGATGTCGATAATCACGGCCATGCCGGTGTGGTCGATATCCAGCGCCTTCCGCTGGGCTTCCCGCAGGTTCGCCCAGCCATCGCCTCCGGCGGGATCTTCGTTCGGGGCACGGAAATCGGCCAGCTGCACCCAGTAGAAGGCCAGATCGGGATTGAACAGCTTCCGCCAGCTGTTCACCAGGGCGCGCGTCTTGTGATAGTACGTCTCGCCTTCGTTCCCGTTGGATTCGCCCTGGTACCAGATGGCCCCCCGCATGGCGAACGGTGCCAGCGGGTGAATCATCGCGTTGTAAATCGCCGAGGGCGAGCTGCCGCCGACTTTGGTGTTCTCATCGTAGGCATCGACCTGAGCGGCGATTTTCTCCAGCTCGGGAACGCTGTGGAACCCGGCGGGCGAGGTCCACGGCTCGATGCGGGTTCCGCCCCAGTTAGAACCCACCAGACCCACCGGCACCTTCAGCTCTTCCTGCAGCCGCCGGCCGAAGAAGTAGCCCACGGCAGAGAAGCCGCCCGAAGTCTGCGGGCCGCACACCTTCCAGCTGCCGCCGGGAAGTTCGTCTTTCGCCACGGGTGAAGTCGTGTGGCCCGGCACGTCGAACAGGCGGATCAGCGGGTGATCGGACGCAGCAATCTCTTCCTTCGGGTTCATCGCCGTCGCCAGCCGCCATTCCATGTTGGACTGTCCCGAGCAGATCCACACTTCACCCACCAGCACATCCTTCAGCACCACGGTGCTGCTGCCGGCGGCCTTGAGTTCCTGCGGTTCGCTGCTGGCCTTCAGCGGATCGAGCTTGACCTGCCACTTGCCGGCATCGTCGGCGGTGGCCTCTTTTGACTGATCGCCAAAGGTCACGGTCACCTTCTCGCCGGCATCGGCCGTGCCCCACACGGGAACGGGCAGCTCCCGCTGCAGCACCATCGAATCGCCGAAGATCGTTGCCAGTTTGACTTCGGCCTGAGCAGTCGCCGTCAGGCAGGCCAGCACGGCCGGCAGTGCCAGGCAGACGGAACGCAATCGGACCAGCATGTTGAGATCCCTTCCAATGGTGCAGTGAGAAGTACAGTTCGGTCAGCCCGGTTCTGTTCCCCACCCGGTGTGCGTGGACAGATCCAACAGATGAACAGAAACCGATGCGTCCCACTATAGGCAGAACCGCCAGGAAAATTCGACCCACAGCCCCCCTGCAACCCGCCCGCCGCCGGAAGTCGCACTGGAAGTCGTACCGGAAGGGCCATTGCGGCCCCCCGAGGGAACGAGAGGAAGAACCTGCCCCGGGGCGCTGTCCGCTTCGCACTCGTTGCGGGGGGCCACCGGCAGGAATACACTGTGGCGGCAACGCAGAACCCGCTGCGAACCCGCCACAGCGGCATGTGTCTTCCTTCGGCAGCTGTTGCCGCAGGGCCCGCCCGCCGGGTTCGCCCGCAAGCTGCCGTCGCCACACCGCCCGCACAGGAACCACCCATGCATTTTGAAACCCGCTGCGTCCACGTGGGCGTCGACAAAGACTCCGCCTACAACAGCTGCATTACCCCGATCTATCCCACCTCCACCTTCCGCTGGGACGATCTCGAAACCAACCGCGGGTACGACTACACCCGCAGCGGCAACCCCACCCGGGCTGCTCTGGAGGAGAACCTGGCCTCGCTGGAAGGCGGCACCGCCTGCCGGGCCACTTCCACCGGCATGTCGGCCATCACCACGGTGATGCACATGTTCCGCCCGGGCGATCACCTCATCGCCGGCAACGACCTGTACGGCGGCACCTTCCGGCTGTTCTACAACGTGTTCAGCGAATATGGCCTGAAGTTCAGCTTTGTCGATATGAGCCGGCCGGAAGCTGTCCGCGAAGCCGTGCGGCCCGAGACAAAGTGCATCTGGATCGAAACGCCGTCCAACCCGCTGCTGTACTGCACCGACATGGCAGCGATCTCGGAAATCGCCCGCGAAGCCGGCGCGATCACCGTGGCCGATAACACGTTCCTCTCGCCCTACCTGCAGCGGCCGATGGATCACGGTGTGGATATCGTGATGCACTCCACCACCAAGTACCTCAACGGGCATTCCGATGTCGTCGGCGGAGCGGTCATCACCCGCACCCCCGAGCACGACGAAAAAGTCGCCTACATCGTCAACGCCCTGGGCCTGGCCTGTTCCCCGTTCGATGCGTGGCTGGTCCTGCGGGGGGTGAAAACCCTCGGCCCCCGGATGGAAGCTCACCAGCGGTCCACCCGCGCCGTGGCCGAGATGCTGGATGGCCACCCGAAGGTCGAACGCGTGTACTGGCCAGGCCTGGCCTCGCACCCGCACCACGAACTGGCGAAGCGGCAGCAGTCGGGCTTCGGGGCGATGCTCAGCTTCGATGTGAAAGGCGGCCGGCCGGAGGCCGAGAAAGTGCTGTACGGCACGAAGCTGTTCCAGCTGGCCGAATCGCTGGGCGGCGTGGAGTCTCTGCTGGAATACCCGGAGACCATGAGCCACGCGAGCATGACAGCCGAAGCCCGCAAAGCCGCCGGCATCACCGAAAAGACGATCCGCGTCTCGGTCGGCATCGAACACCCGGACGACCTGGTAGCCGACCTGCGTAAGGCCCTGGAATGAGAGCAGGGGTCGGGGGACAGGGGTCAGG
>JAGQPV010000515.1 GCA_020426545.1 Planctomycetaceae bacterium | reverse complement strand
TACATCCACACCCCGTTCGCCCCGCGGGGCAGGTCGGTGCGGCACACGCCACTTCCGGACAGAATGCCGCCGAACAGGTCCACCATGACCGACAGCCCGTAGCCCTTGAAACCCAGCGGGCCGCCCAGCGGCAGCAGGGCACCGGGAGGGTCGGCGTAGAAATCGGCCGGGTGTGTCGTGGGGTTGCCTTCGGCGTCCATAATCAGGCCGGCGGGCACGTCTTCACCTTTCTGGAAGGCGACACGCAGCTTGCCTTCGGCCGTGGCACTGGTGGTCATGTCCAGCACCAGCGGGCAGTCACCCTGTGGAGCCGCCATGGTGATGGGGTTGGTGCCCAGCTTCCGGTCGATTCCACCCCAGGGGGCGACTCCGCCCGGTCCCGGAGCGTTCACCGCCATCATGCTGGCGAAACCGGCCATGGCCGCCCTGCGGGACCACGAACCCAGCCGCCCGACATGGTTACAGTTTCTGACAAAGACGGTGGCGGTGCCGGCTGCTCGGGCGCGTTCCATCCCCAGTTCCAGGGCCTGGGCCGCGGCCACCTGACCGAAGTTGAAATTCGCATCGGCAATGCAGAATGAAGGCCCGTCGGCCACGATTTCAAAGGTGGCCCCCGGCTTGATGTAGCCTTCTTCCATGTTGGAAACGTACTGCATCAGCCGCATGATCCCGTGGCTGTCGTGCCCCACCAGGTTGGCGTCCCGCAGCTCTTCAGCCACGGTGCGGGCTTCGTCTTCCTGAACGCCTGCCGCAGTCAGGACCAGGAACGCTGTCTCTTCCAGCTGAGCGGGGTTGAGTACGGGCATGCGGAGCTTCTCCAGGAATGCAGACGGCACGGGGAGGGTTTCAGGGTGGCAGAATCTGCCGGTCACGGTATCAGCTTCGGCAGAAATTTTCGATTCCGCCGCGGAACCCGCCCTGCGCGGACGGGCGGACGGATGAGTCCTCTTGGGGAACGGGCGGGCCTCCGGTTATGATCCGGCCGCTGTTCGCTCCTGTGTTCGTTTCGAACCTGCGGGCCTCCGTTTCCCCGGTAAGATCACGTTTCATGTCTGCTGACTCCCGGCCAGCCGCTGGTGCTCCTGTTTACCCCATACCGGTCAGTGATGGCGGGTACCGGGTGCAGCTGCCCATGTATGCCGGCCCGGCCGACCTGCTGCTGTATCTCGTCCGGCGGAGCGAAGTCGATGTGTGCGAAGTTCCCCTGTCGCAGCTCACGGCCCAGTTTCTGGCCTGGCTGGACGTGCTGCAGCAGATTGACTTCGACAGCGTGGGCGATTTCGTGGTGGTGGCCAGCACGCTGGTGGAGATGAAGAGCCGGCAGGTGCTGCCCGGCCCGGAAGAAGCTGACGACGCCCCGGCGGAAGAGACCACGGCCGATGGACAGACGGCCGCCCTGGTGGCACAGCTGCTGCAGTACCGCCGCTACCGGGAAGCCGGCCGCGAACTGGAACTGCGGGCGGCCCGCTGGCAGGAACGCTATCCCCGGCTGAGCAGCGAACGCCCCGAGGCCGGCAAAGACCACTCGGCGGATCGCATCAAGGAGGTGGAGCTGTGGGATCTGGTCAGTGCGCTGTCCCGCGTGCTGAAACGCCAGGTCGCCGACGAACATTCCAGCATCAAATACGACGATACGCCCATCAGCGTGCATATCGAGCGGGTGGCCCAGCGGGTGAAAGAAGAAGGCCGTGCCAGTTTCAGCTCGTTTTTTCGGGACGAAGCCGTGCGGGTGCGGATTGTGAGTGTGTTCCTCGCGGTGCTGGAACTGCTCCGACATCACAGCTACCGGGCCGAACAGCCCGAGGAGTTCGGCGAGATCTGGATTCTGCCCCCGCTGACTGAGGAAGAAGCCGCCACCCACAGCGACGAAGCCCCCGTGCAGTCTGAGAGTTCTGCTGGCGAGACCGCACCGGCACCCACGGCACCTTCCGTCTTTCCGCCCGCCGCCGCCGCGGATTCCCCGGTCATGGCGTCCGATTCCCAGCCGGAACCCGAAGCCGCTGAAGCTGGCAGTGTCAAACCAGCTGGCAGTGTCGAGTCAGAAGGTCCGCCGGAGCAGGAAGCCGGTCCCGCGGACAGTCAGCTGACTCATTCCTCCGAGGACCCGCCTGCGGAAGAGCCGGATTCAGAGCTGCTGAATTCAGAGCAGCCAGGTGCGGAGAACATGGCCGGGAACGATGGCAGCCCGGAGGGAACGGAGATCGAGGAAGGGGACGAGGGCAGCTCGGCCGGGCGGTCTGCCGCCTGAGGACAGACTGCTCCGCACGGCTGCCGCAGGCCCGGTTACCACTTCCCCAGCGTGGCCCGCAGCCGGATTTCAGCTCGCTCCTCACCGGGACTGCCGGCCCGCAGCACCACCAGTTCGACTTCCTCGCCGGGCTGGTATTTCGCGATGGTTTCCACCAGCTGGTCGAAATCCACGATGGGCTGCTTCTCGAACCGGGTGATGACATCGCCTGAACGCAGCCCGGCCTCGTCTGCTGCACTGTGTGGCTTCACAAACGAGACGAAGCAGCCTTCGGGGTGCGGGTGGCCGGAGATTCCCAGCAGTGCCGGCCCGCGGTGCATGATTTCCAGACCGGGATGTGCCAGTTTGAGCTGGCGAATGGCGGGTTCGCTCAGTTTCGGGCAGTTCACCAGTGTCAGGTACTGCAGCTCGGGCAGGTTCTCCAGCCGGGCCAGCCCCCGGTCGGTGAGGTCCGGTCCGTTGAGGGACAGCACATTCAGCGAAGAAATCTCAGACAGCCGTTCGACCTGTTCATCGGTCACGGGGGTCCGGCTCAGGTCGACCTGAATCACGTCCTGCAGCCACAGAGTACCTTCGGCCAGTTCCAGGGGCAGCCAGGTGACAGGCAACGTGCTGACTTCGCCCCCGCTGGCTCGTATCCAGCGGACGGTTTCCTCCGTCGAACGGCGGGCCGACACAAACAGCACCAGCAGGACGACGACACTGCCCAGAACGGGAAGAGCCAGAAACAGCATGTCGCGGCGGAGCGATTGCTCTCTGGAAACCATCGGGAAGGGGCTCCTGCCCTGGGGTTGTGCGGAAAACTGTCTGGCGGCTGCGTAGTATGGGCCGGATCCGAAATTGGCTGCGGGCGGGAACCGGCAGATGGCGCTGCTCTTCAGTTTAGTCGGGCGAACCCGGCGCGCCGTCATTCTTCAGCAGAGATTCTCCTGATTCTCTGCGCCGGACAGACCGGGGGACCGCCCCCCGCATGCCAGGGATGAGTCGCCCGGACGGATCAGTGCTTGACGATTCGTCCTGATGGCCTGTACCCTCGGGAATTCACCGGGAAGGTGTGCGACCTGCGGGTTCCGATTGACACTGGAATCCGGAGAAAGAATCAGCCGGAAGACACAACCAAGGTCAGTCGCCGGACGACCACCAAACATGGGACCCCGGCGAAATGTTCGCTGGTTCGCCAGAAATTCACTGTTTCGCAGTGCCGCTCCCGCGACTGCAGTGAACCCTGAAACCGACGCCAGGGGTCTCTCGACAGGATAAGGAAACAGGATGCTCCATAGACGTGATGCCATGATCCGGCTGGGCCAGGTGGGCCTGGGAGCACTCACTCTGCCGCAGTTGCTGAAGAATGAACAGGCTCGGGCGGCAAACCGTTCGCCCACGATGCTGTACCCCAGCGAAGGCCGGGCGAAATCCTGTATTCTGATCTATCTGTGGGGTGGACCTCCGCAGATGGATATGTGGGATCCCAACCCGGAAGCTGCCGAAGGAATTCGCAGCCACTTCCGGCCGATTGCCACGCAAACCCCCGGAATCAGCATTTCGGAAGAAATGCCTCTGTTTGCCCGGCACACCGACAAGACGGCCATTATTCGTTCGTTCTCGCATGAGAGCAACAACCACGAGCCGTCGGTCTATCGCACCCTCACGGGCGACATCAACAATACCCTGGTGGTACCCCGTAACAATCGCAACCGGACGTACCACCCGAATGTGGCTTCGATTGTGTCGGCCTTCTCGCCGATGGGCCCGCTGCCCGCCTCGGTGACGATTCCCCGCCCCATCGGTCACGATGGTTCCACTTATGCCGGCACACACGCCGGGTGGCTGGGGGCAAAGTACGATCCGATGGAAGTCTCACCAGCGGGCGAAACTGGAGAATCGGCCACGCATTCCATGCAGCTGCCGGATGACCTGAGTCAGGCACGACTACTGGCCCGCCGTGGTCTGCTGAATGTGGTGGAAGACCACGACCGCAGATTTCAGACCAGCCCTGTCGCCAGCAGTATGGATGATTTCCGGGCTCAGGCTTTCAGCATGCTGTCCACGCCTCAGGCGAAAGAAGCCTTTGATATCAACTCGATTGATGACACAACCCGCGACCGTTACGGCCGCAACGAGTGGGGCGAAAGCATTCTGATGGCCCGCCGCCTGGTGGAATCGGGTGTGAGGCTCGTCACCATCTCGTGGATGTACATCCAGAAGAGCGGCAACGTGGCCAACACGTGGGACAATCACGGCC
>JAGQPV010000514.1 GCA_020426545.1 Planctomycetaceae bacterium | reverse complement strand
ATTCTCAATCACCCGCGGTTTTGAAACAGCGTTCAGCTGGCGGAGAACGTTGGGCGGCAGCACGACCGGAAGTTCCAGGTCAGAGCGCATACAGACTTCACCGGTTGCGCCGTTGACACAGACCAGCGGCAAACCGGTAAATTCGGTGTAACTGGCCATTCGCTGGACAGTCTGCCGATCGAGCAGAGAGCGGCGCAGCGCTTCCTCTGCCGTGGCCAGCGCCATTGCGGCCGGTTCGCCGGTCGAGTTCGGTAGACTTGTATCGGTGGGCATCCGGCGTCCTTTCAGCGTTTCCTCGCCAAAAGGGTACGTCGAATTCCCGTCACGCCTCCCGACTTCCATCAGGAAAAATGCTGACAGGGCATTCGCCGGGCACGACTGTGCGATTTTGCCGGTTCTGCTGAAAGAAATCGGTGGGGCCGAATCTGCTGCCCAGGCAGCAAGTCCAAGGCGCAGAAGGGTTTAATGTTTAGGCGGGCAAAGCGGTAGGGACATCACGTCTGCCGGGAGCCGACGGGTGGTAGCCTCTCAAGCGGCGGGAGCAGAAACCGACCAGGGGATTTACCCGGAGAAGGGCGTTCAGCTGCTGCTGGAGTCGCGATTCCGCGATCGCAGTCGTTTTTGTGCTGACGCGGTTCAGCTGACGGCGTTCGGCATCGCTCAGGCCATTCATGCCGACCTGATGCACCCGGTTCAGCAGGATATCGAGCTGACGCTCATCTTCGGCGTCCCGCTCGCGGAGTCTCAGTTCGCGTTCCTGCCGACGGCGTTCCCGCCAGCGGGCAATGGGCCCCGGGCGACGTTCCACCGATGTGCCATCAGCCCGCTCCAAACTGGTATAGCCCTGTGAGAAATCGTAGCCCATGAAGGAGTCATCAAATCCGTCGGAAACCTGCATCTGCATGGATTCCTGCAGATTCAGCAGCAGCAGGATGGAGCCAATGAACACCAGCAGGGAGCTGTCGATCATCAGGCCGACGAACATGCCGATGAACGCGACACCAAAGCCAATACGGGTGTAGGCCCGGGAAGCCGCTTCGCGGGGGAACCAGGTCGTCAGCAGGGTGCGGACAATCCGGCCGCCATCCAGCGGGTAGACGGGCACCAGGCTGATCAGCAGTAGAATCCAGTTGGCGTAAAACCCCAGCACGCAGATGTCGGAAAATCTGCGGTCGGACAGTTCCGCCAGCGGAAATTTCAGCGGGTTGAACAGGCTGCTCTGTCCGGCGGAAGACAGCACCGCCGGCAGCAGGACCAGGCACAGGGCTGCATTGACCAGCGGCCCACCGGCCGAGGAAAGCAACTGCGAGCGAAGCGTGGGAGCCGGCTGGACAAAGGCCAGACCGCCCAGCGGCCAGATCAGAATGGAGTCGCCGGAGCCACCTGTCGCCCGGGCGGCGATCACATGGCCGAATTCATGCAGCAGGACCGACAGAAACAGCAGGCCACTGAACACGAGGCCCAGCTGTAGATTCTCCAGCCGGTAGCAGAACAGCAGCACGACCAGCGGAAAATAGATACTGATCCGAACCTGCGTCTGCCACCAGACACCGCAGGGAAATGACCAGTAAATTGGGCTTTCGCGTGGGTTCATCAGCAACCGTGCCACAGTGCGGCGGAACTCGGGGCCAGCCACCAGTGCGGGAGAACAGGAAGGCCGTTCCGGCGGGAAAATCGAACCTCAGCGGAAATCACGCTGCCTCAGACGGTCACCCTCAGTTCCTCGTTCCGGCGGAATTCCTCTCTGCGGAAACCGGGAGGGTCTGGACAGCTCAGAAGAGACCGATGCTGGCCAGCGGCGAACCCTTCCGGAGCATATCCCGGCAGTGCCGGAATTCCGTACAGGCTCTCTCTGTCAGTTTAGCACTCCGGTCAGGTGCTGACAATTGGCTGTCCTGGCCGGGCTGCGGGTTCCCGCCGACTATTCTCCGGCTTCCGGCGGCTGGTTCTGCTCTCCGGGAGCATCGACCGTCTGCAGCCCAAGCCATTCCTGCAGCGAACGGACGTCGGGAATGGCCTTCTCGGCAGCAGCCTCCAGAGCACGCACAACCGCCAGACAGCCAGGCAGGGTGGTCACACAGGGAATCCCGTGACCCACCGCGGCCGAGCGGATTTTTCCTTCGTCGGTTCTGGCTCCGCGACCGCTGGGCGTGTTGAAGATCAGCTGGACCTGGCCATTCGCCATATGATCGAGCAGGTTCGGCCGGCCTTCCTTGAGTTTCCGCACATGCTCTACTTCGATGCCCGCGGTACGCAGGACTTCGGCTGTACCGGAAGTCGCCAGGATCTTGAAGCCCAGGGCTTCCAGCCGGCTGGCCGGTTCGATGATTCGCTGTTTGTGGGCTCCGGCCATGCTGATAAAGACCGTACCTTCCCGCGGGAGGGCAGCACCGGCTGCCACCTGGCTGCGGGCGTAAGCCATGGGGAACGTATTATCGATTCCCATGACCTCACCGGTGGAACGCATTTCCGGGCCGAGGATGATGTCGACTCCGGAAAACCGGGAGAACGGGAAGACGCTTTCCTTCACCGAAACATGCTCGGGAATGATTTCTTCCGTCACTCCCAGTTCCACCAGAGTGCAGCCCGTCATCACCTTGGCGGCCAGTTTCGCCAGAGAGCGACCCGTGGCTTTGGAGACGAAGGGAGACGTCCGGCTGGCCCGCGGATTGACCTCCAGCAGGTAGACGGTGTCACCCTCCGGCCCCTGTTTGACCGCAAACTGAATGTTCATCAGCCCGCAGACTTTGAGTTCTCTGGCGAGGGCATAGGTCGCCTGGTGGATTTCTTCGATCAGCTGCTGCGACAGCGAGTGCGGCGGGAGGGAGCAGGCGGAGTCTCCCGAGTGAATGCCCGCTTCCTCAATGTGTTCCATCACGCCGCCCACAATGGTGGTAGTCCCGTCGGACAGGGCATCCACATCGACTTCGATGGCGTCTTCGAGAAAACGGTCGATCAGCACGGGCCGGTCGGGAGAGGCTTCCACCGCCTCATTCATATAGCGGACGAGCGACTGCTCGTCGTAACAGATTTCCATGGCCCGGCCGCCGAGCACATAACTGGGACGCACCAGCACCGGGTAGGAGATTCGCTCGGCGATGGCCCGCGCGCCTTCGATATCGGTCGCGATTCCGTTCGGCGGCTGCTTCAGCCCCAGACGGTTCAGAATCTGGGTGAAGCGGTCCCGGTCTTCGGCCGCATCGATCATATCGGGACTGGTGCCGATGATCGGCACGCCGGCTGCTTCCAGTCCGCGGGCCAGGTTCAGCGGTGTCTGGCCGCCGAACTGCACAATCACGCCGTCCGGCTGCATCCGGTCGCAGATGTTCAATACGTCTTCGGTGGTCAGCGGCTCGAAGAACAGCAGGTCCGAAGTGTCGTAGTCCGTCGACACGGTCTCCGGATTGGAGTTGACCATGATGCTTTCGATGCCCAGTTCCCGCAGGGCGAAAGCCGCCTGACAGCAGCAGTAGTCAAATTCGATTCCCTGGCCAATACGGTTTGGTCCACCGCCGAGAATCATCACCCGGCGGGTGCCTTCCTGTTTGGCAGGGGTCTCGTCTTCCTGTTCGTAGGTGGAGTAATAGTACGGCGTGTAGGCTTCAAACTCGGCCGCACAGGTATCAACCTGCTTGAATGTCGCCACAATTCCCAGCTGTTTTCGGTGCTGGCGAACTTCGATTTCGGTGCAGTCCCACCAGGCCGCCAGCTGCTGGTCGGAGAAGCCGGACCGTTTGGCGGTGCGAATCAGATCCTCGCTGGCCGCGTCGAGGCTGGCCACGGCCCGGATCTCCTGCTCCAGGTCCACGATGCGTTTGATGCCGTTAAGGAACCACGGGTCGATTCGGGTCAGCTCGTGAATCCGTTCGACGCTGTACCCGGCCAGCATCGCATAGCGAATGTGGTAAATCCGGTCTTCACCCGGGATGGACAGCTTCTGCTGAATCACCTCGTCGGCCGGCTGCGCGGGTGTGCCCCACAGGTCACGGTTGCCGCCACCCAGACCGAAATGTCCGGTTTCGAGGCCACGGATGGCTTTCTGCAGCGATTCCTGAAACGTCCGGCCGATGGCCATGGTTTCGCCGACGGACTTCATCTGCACGGTCAGTTCGGGATCGGCGTCAGGGAATTTTTCGAAAGTCCAGCGGGGGAACTTGGTGACGACATAGTCGATCGTGGGTTCAAAGCAGGCTTTGGTTTCGCGGGTGATGTCGTTGGTGAGTTCATCCAGCCGATAGCCCACGGCCAGCCGGGCGGCAATTTTGGCGATGGGGAAGCCGGTGGCCTTCGAGGCCAGCGCACTGGAGCGGCTGACGCGGGGATTCATCTCGATGACCACCATCCGCCCGTCGCGGGGGTTGATGGCGAACTGCACGTTGGAACCGCCGGTCTCGACGCCAATGGCCCGCATGCAGGCAATGGTGGCGTCCCGCATCCGCTGGTATTCCTTGTCGCTCAGCGTCTGCGCGGGGGCCACGGTGATGGAATCGCCCGTG
>JAGQPV010000513.1 GCA_020426545.1 Planctomycetaceae bacterium | reverse complement strand
AATGTCGTCCGGAACACGGGAATCGATTTCCATCCCGGAGCGATTGCCGCCTATAAAGAGCTGGGCATCTGGCCGGATGAAACCGGCGCGGCCCCCGCCGGAGACACGGATGCCGCACCCGCGGCAGACGCTGCACCGAAGGCGGATGCCGAGAAGGCTGACGCACCGGCTGGCCAGTAATTCCCGACGTTCCATAATATCCCGCGGCAGCCTGCCTGTGCTGCTTCCCGCGACCGGCTGACGTTCCCGGTTGCGGTTCGTGTGGAACCGGTTTCACGGCTTCAACGGGAGCCGCGTGATGGTGAACGGTTTCAGGTCGAACACGGGCTGACAGGCTGCGGGCATTTCCGGCAGGACCGGAAATCAGCTGATTCACAGTTCAACGGCTGCAGGCTGGCCGAGCCATGGGGGCTCTGTTCGCCTGCCTTCCAGGTTCCCCCCGGAATGTGATCCAGGGCTGACGCGCGGCAGACCTGGTTTCCCGCCTCAACAGCGACTGTCGGAAACTGCATGCCATGATTGAGCGGATTCGTCGGTCTTTAATCGCCGCGCTGGCGGTCTCCATCTCCGTGTTCACCGTTTACGAGGTGAATTACGGACTGCTGCCTCCCCTGTCTCAGCTGGCGATCTTTGCCATGCTGGGGCTGGTACTGTGCTTTCTGACATACCCCGTCCACCCGAAATTCAAAGACAGCACCGCGTTTCATGTGGTGGACCTGGTGCTGTCGGCATTAACGGTTGCCTGCTGCACCTGGCTGATCATCGAAGGCAAGGATCTGCAGGCCCGGGCGGGAGCCTACACTCCCGCCGACTTTGCCGTGGCGACGGTCGGAATTCTGCTGGTGATTGAAGCCACCAGACGATCCATCGGCCTGGCGCTGCCGCTGCTGTCTCTGGCGTTTCTGGCCTACGCCTGGGGCGGAGCCTCCATGCCCGACTGGCTGTTCCCGCATCGCGGGTACGGCATCGACCGCATCGCCGCGCAGACCTTTCTGGGCACGTCCGGCGTGTTCGGCTTTGCCATGCGGGTGATGTTCACCTACGTCTTCCTGTTTGTGGTCTTCGGGGCCTTCCTGGAAATCAGCGGGGCAACGCAGTTCATCATCGGCTTTGCGCAGCTGCTGTTCGGCCGGTTCCGCGGCGGTCCGGCGATGGTTTCGGTGCTGGGCAGCGGGCTGATGGGTTCCCTGTCGGGCAGTGCGGTGGCCAATGCGGTCACCACGGGTTCCTTCACCATCCCCATGATGCGGAGTGCCCGGTTCCAGCCGCATATCGCCGCGGGAATCGTGGCGGCTGCGGCGTCGGGTGGTGCCCTGGTTCCCCCGGTGATGGGGGCCGGGGCCTATATGATGCTGGAACTGGTGGAGAACGTGACGTTCCTGCAGATCGCCACGGCTGCACTGGTTCCCGCCATTCTGTATTACCTCTCGATTCTGCTGATTGTGTTCTTCTACTCCGGACGGGTCGGGGCCGGTACTTCGGAAACGCCCGAGGTGGCCCGCCAGAACCTGCAGTGGTACGACGGAATCGTGTTCTTTGCCGCGCTGGGCACGCTGGTCGGGTGCCTGTTGAATTCCACCCCCTTCCGGGCGGTGACGTATTCGCTGGAAGTCATCCTGCTGCTGACCATTCTTGGCCCGCGGGTGCAGGTGTCGCAGCTCAGCCGGATTGTGGCACTGGTGGCGTTCTTTCTGGTGACGGCCGGGACAGCCATCTACCGGGCCAGCGGAAACGAACAGGTCGCCCTGACGGGAATCTCCAACTGGGCCGACTCGGGCATTTCCGCCATGCTGGTGGTGCTGCTGCTGGGGCTGCTGCACCGCGAATGGCGTCCGCTGATTTATGAAGCTTTCCAGAAGGCGGCCCGTGGTGGCATTTCGCTGGTTTCCGCCAGTGCCTGCGTGGGTATTGTGATCGGCGTGGTGACCCTCACCGGAATTGGCACCGCCTTTCCCAATGCGATTGTTCCCCTGGCGGAACGCAGCCTGTTTCTGGCGCTGCTGGCCATCATGACCTGTTCCATCGTGCTGGGAATGGGCCTGCCTTCAGCCGTGTGCTACCTGCTGATGGCTACTTTGATCGGCCCGGTGCTCAGCAATCTGGGAGTCATTCCGCTGGCGGCCCACCTGTTCATCTTCTACTTCGGCATGATGTCGATGGTCACGCCGCCGGTGGCCCTGGCGGCTTATGCCAGTGCATCGATCGCCGATGCGAACATCATGCGAACCGGCCTGGCTGCGTTTCGCTTCTCGCTGGTGGGCTTCACGTTGCCGTACATGTTCATCTACCGGCCCGAACTGCTGCTGATGAATGCCCAGGGTGGCACGGCGGAAGTCGGTGCGGCGGCACTGCAGATCAGCATTGCCGTTGTGGGTGTGGTAGCTCTGGCGGCCGGCATCGCCGGTTACCTGTTCACCACCCTGCGGGTGCCGGTTCGGATCGGCATGCTGATTGCCGCGGGAATGCTGCTCTCCCCCGATCTGGAAATCGGCGGGCGGAACATCGGCGTGGCGACGAATATTGCCGCCGGGGCCATGTTCCTGGTGACAGCCGCCATGAACTTCTCCCGTTCCCGGCGGGTGAAAGCTCAGGCAGTCACATTGCCGGCGGAACCGGCGGATGCAGTGCCCGCGGCGGCAGTGGCCCCGCAGGCGGAAGCCGCCGGAGAGACCACGGCAGACTGAGCCGCCTGAGACCACGCACCGGGCAGGAGATGCAGGGGAGCAACCGACCATGGCCGCGATTGTGCTGACGGTATCTGGCCTGGTGGAGCATCAGCTCGAACTGACTCACGAGCAGCTGCGCAGGCTGCCGGCCCGGATGCAGATACCGGATCTCGGGCAGCTGGCCCCTCCCCGGACGGGCCGGGCTGTCTGGTTGAGCGGGCTGCTGTCGACAGCAGGCACCGCAGCCGGGGCGAACCGGCTCCTCGTGAAATCCAGCCGGGATGGCTTCTCGGCTGCTGTTCCACTGGAGGCCGTGCGCGAGCGGGGGCTGCTGATTTACGAAGATCAGGGCCAGCCGCTCGGGGAGGACCGCGGTGGACCGGTGCGGTTTCTGGTGCCCGATGCAGCCGCCTGCGGTCTGGCCGAGGTCGACACCTGCGCCAATGTGAAATATGTGGACCACCTGGAAGTGGCCACGGCCGCGGACGGTGAGATGTAAATTCCGTGTGCCTGGCCCATCTCGGCGAAGCCGCCTGGGCGATTTCGGAGGTCGGGAAATACCTCCACGGCACTGCAGACAGACACACCATTTCGTGTCTGCTGAACCTAACGTGGCGAGTGCCGGTTCACATCGCCCTGCCCGCGATTCAGGAGGGCAGTGCGTAAAAGGCCACCACCAGGTAATGCAGGCAGCTGCCGGCAATTACTGAGAGATGCCACAGGGCGTGCGAGCCGGGGTGCGATTCGCTGCGAAGCCAGAACCAGATGCCACCGGTATAGCACAGCCCCCCGGCGACCAGGCACAGCGTGCCCGACAGAGGCATGTTCTGCAGAATGGGGCCAATCCCCAGGACACCCAGCCAGCCGGCCAGCAGGTTCATCGTCAGGCTGACGGTATCCCGTCCGGTCACGAACAGCTTCAGTCCGGCTCCCAGCAGGGCACAGGCCCAGACGGCCGTCATCAGGGGCCACAGCATCCATGGGGGCAGGTAGGCCACGGCAATCGGCGTGAAGGTGCCTGCAATCAGCAGGAAGATGCACACCTGATCGACCGTGCGGAAGAACTCCCGCCAGCGGGGCCGCGTGAAGGAGTGCGACAGCGTCGAGGCGGCGTACAGGGCCACCAGTGTGATCAGGAAGATCACCCCGGAAGCCGACAGAGCGGAACTGCTGGACCGGGCGGCCTGCTGCCAGATGACGGGCGCACCGCAGAGGCTCAGCACCAGGCCGAAGCCATGCGTCAGCTGGTTGGCCCGCTCTTCCCGTGAGAGGCTCTCGTGCGGCGGCACGGATTCAAACGGCCGGGGCAGTTCACTGCTTGCGGCAGTCTCTATCTCCATGGCCCGGGAAGTTGCGGAAAGGATCTTATCCTGCTGGCTCATGCAGCCATATCCTGCAGACTGGTGCTCATAATAACGGGTGCGAACCGGCTTCCAGCTGTCGAAACCGGGCAGTGTCCCGCGGGCCTGTTTTCGGACTGATCATCAGACAGGACCACGGCCACCGCCGCGGGATGCGGTGGCCTGCTTCTGTTTCTTAATCTGCTGCGGAACCGGCCGGGAGGTGGGGTGACGGCAGAGGTCCGGTCCTGCGCGGAACTGTATGAAGGGCCTGAAGACGGGTCAACCCGGAAGCAGAAGGCACCCGGGTTTTCGCGGAACCTTCAGCCGGGCATTCGCCTGACTGCTGCGGAGAGTTCGGGTACTCAGTTGGGGGGGCACCTGGGGGACTCTGCCTCTGAACGCACCGGCGGGATTGCTGACGGGAACTGAACAGCACAACCCCGGGCGCCCGCAGGACGCAGGAACCGGCAATCGCTAATTGGTAACCGGCGAACGCGCAGACTGTTCAGCGCAAAAAAGAGG
>JAGQPV010000512.1 GCA_020426545.1 Planctomycetaceae bacterium | reverse complement strand
GTTTTTTCGGTCCCGCAGGTCGGGCACAGGCTGGCCTGCGAAGAACGCAGTGCATTGTTCCTGGCAGGGTAGCATGCTTCACGCTGGCGGGGGATGCTCTGTCGAAGTGAGCTGTCAGCAGCTGCACCACGCCCGTCGTTCCTCCGGGACTTGCCTCACACAGCAGTGGTCGGCGGTCAGGCTCCAGGTTTCAGGGGAGAGAAGACACGGGTGGGCAAGCCACCCGTGGCACCCGTGAAGATGTCCGTCACAGGTTGTTGAACGCACCGACCCTCCCTCGATCCCTCCCTGAAAGGGAGGGAAGTAAAGAGGAGGATGGCGGCCCGGACTTTGCGAACTTCTGCGGCCTCCGCGGCGAGGCTCTTCGCTGTAATCGTCGGGTGGCGCTGGCAGCCTGTCTGCCAGTGTCTTCAGAAATCGTATTAATTGACTGGTGGAGGGAGGCTTCGATTCGTCAGGCACAGCCTGACCTACTGAAGATAAGACCGCGCCCGTCGCTGGTAAGAACAGCACCGGGTTCTCTCATGATCCCTCCCTGCGAGGGCGGAAACGACGCTGACAGATCGGCAGATTCTGCGGGTGGTAACGGTGGCTGGCAGCATGTGCGGGTCTGGCAGCTGGAAATGTGGCACGGCGACTGTTGCCGCAGGCCCGGCTCCGCCGATCTCCCGTGGTGGGAATGAAAAAAGCCCCTCACCGGTTGCAGCCGGTGAGAGGCTCTGGAGGCCCGGTTACGGGCGTCTCAAATTTTCCGCATCTGCCGTTCGCCTGAAGCGGTTCAATTCTTAAGGCGACCCGGCGTGGCAGCAGTTGCTGCCTGGCTGACTCAACTCTCCGCGGCGTCCCGATCCGAAGCCTGCTTAAGGCTCACTGGTGAAAATCTGGTGTTGTTTTCAGCAGACCCCGGACCGGTGACGCTCGCGGTGAGGCGGCCGAAACAGTCGGCTTATCGACCCAGGATTCCCGCACCCTGACGGCTCTGGTGTCCGTTCCGGGCGAGTTCCTCCAGTCGGCCACCGCTCGACACCCTCAGGGCGGCTTCCAGGTCGGCATCGTAGGCGGAGGTCACACCGCCCGAACGAGCTTCCTGAACCGGCACATCCGGTGTCACGCCTGCTCCAGCCATCTCCCGGCCCCCCGGCGAGTAAAACTTCGCTGTGGTCAGCTTCAGCGTGCCGCTCACACTCCGCAGCGGGAAGTGTGTCTGCACGGTTCCCTTTCCGTAAGACCGCTGGCCCACCACCAGACCGCGGTGATTTTCCTGAATGGCTGCCGCGAAGATTTCGCTGGCACTGGCACTGTCTTTGTCCACCAGAACCACCAGGGGAACACTCCAGGTCTGTTCGAAGGTGGCCGCTTCCGACATGTTGTCCGCCGTGGTGCGGCCACGGGTGGAGACGATGGTGCCGGAGGTCAGAAACTTGTTGGAGATTTCGATGGCTGCGGTCAGCAGTCCACCCGGGTTACCCCGCACATCGAACACGAGCGTTTTCATTCCTTCGCGGTGCAGCTGCCACAGGGCCTGGTCCACTTCTTCCGTTGAGGATTCCGCGAACTTGTTCAGGCGGATGTAGCCGACTTTGTTCTGAGCATCGACCATGCGGGCATCTGTCACACTGTAGACCCGAACCCGGCTGCGGGTGAGGGTGACCGTGGCGGCCGACCGGTTACCGCGAACCACTCCCAGTCTCAGCTGCGTGCCAATGGCCCCGCCGATGCGATCCACAGCGAAGTCCAGCGTCTGTCCTTTCAGAGAAACTCCGTCGACACTCACGATCAGGTCACCCTTCTGCAGTCCAGCCTGAGCCGCCGGGCTTTCCCGCAGAGCCGAAACCACTTCGGCCCCCTGGTCGTGCGGCTTCAGCTCCACACCGATGCCGACCACATGGTCTTCCAGCGATGCACTCGGAGCGTTGGGCGACACTTCCGGCAGGAAGGTCGAGTACTTGTCGAGCGATTCGGTTGAGGCGTATACAAACTCCATGATGGTGGTCTGCGGGCGGAGGCCAATCTGCTGAGAGGCCAGGCTGGCGACAGACTGCACGGTGGCGGTGGCTTCCTGCAGATTGCGGGAAGAGCGGGTGGCGGCCACGTTGGCCAGGGCTGACTGGAACGAGCGAATCTGAGTCGTACCGGGCGAGATGTTATTGGCCCGCAGGAAAGCCTGATTCTCAACGGCCAGGGTCAGGTTGCGGATACCCTGTTCGATACGAACCTGGTAGCTGGTCGGTTCTCTGTGCCGGGCGTCGATCATCTGACTGGCTTCGGCGTACAGGCTGAGCAGCTGCTGAGTGGAAGTCGTCTGAGCGAAACGGGTCACCGTGGGGTTGCCGTAGCGGTAAGACAGCCGGGCCTGAATCTTCTCCTGTTCCGACATGGCATCTTCAGGATGCCGGGGTGTGCTGGCGGGCAGCGGGGTGTATTCCGGCAGACGGTTGTCGTACCGGCGATCCTGATTCAGCAGCGGGCGGAGGTCCGGGAGGCTACGGTAGTCGTCACGCTGTTCCGGGCGGTAGCGGGTCTGGTACAGATCGTCGTAACGGGGGCTGGTGCGGTCGTTGTAGCGTCCCTCGTCGTACCGATCGTCGCGGCGGCCGTTGTACTGATCGCGGCTCTGATACTGGTCGTCCTGCCGATCCCGCATCCGACGGGGGCGGCGTGAACCCTGCTCGTCAGTGCGATAGTCGTCAGTCCGGTAGTCGTCGGTGCGATAATCGTTGGTCCGGTAATCATCGCGGCGGTATTCGTCGGTCCGGTAGTCGGCCGGGCGGTAGTCATTCGAACGGTAATCCGTCGGGCGATAGTCGGCCGGCCGGTTATAGCTGCTGTCATGATCGTGAAACTGGCGAAGCCGGGCCTCTTCCGCCGGGCTCAGCCGGTAGGTGGATTCCGTCGACAGCGGACGGCTGTCGTACCGGGGCTGGGTGTAACGGGTATCGTTCGGCAGCGGGCTGGTCTGCGACGGGCTGCTGTAGAGCAGGTCGTCGAGCAGACGGGAAGGAGTCCGGCTGTCGTAACGGGTGCTGTCGTAGCTGTTATAGCGATCGCCCGCATCGTACCGCGGCTGGCTGTATCGGGGAGCGGGGCTGTAGGGTGTCGCCGCCCGCTGGTCTTCGGCCTGGAATGTGCTCCAGTCTTCCGCGGTGGCATTGCCGCCAGCCAGCAGAGTGGAAGCAGCACAGAGAGCAGCGAACATCGTGTGACGCAAAACGGTTCTGGACATGCAAGCATCCTTTGTTTGTCTATGGCCAGCCGGTTGGATGAGGGCGGGCCGTTCTTCCTGAAGTCAAAGCCGAGGCAGAAGAACCAGATTCGAGCGAGGCGGTTCCTTCCGTGGGCATCCGTTCCAGCGAGGCATCCAGCAGGCCGATTCCCCCGAATCAGCCGGTTGCCGGTGCCATCCACACTCCTGTCAGATCACGTGAGGAAACTGATCCGAGACGGCCAGCACGGTCGGCCGGAAGGGCCGCACTTCGCTGTTTTCCTCGGGAGCCACCTTCACCGACGTTTCGCTGACTTCTTCGGGGCAGAGTTCAGCCCGCAGGACGCGGACATCGTTCGGAGCCTCGATACCAATCTTCACAGAGTTGCGACCGGTGCGAATCACCTTGATCCGGATATCGTCGCCAATCTGAATCATTTCGGAGCACTTACGAGTCAGAACGAGCATGGCAAATTCCTTTTCTCTTCCCTGTGAATCTGAATCCGGTTTGGAGACCAGCCCTGACTTCCTGTGTTGCACAGTCCTCAGTGCCGTTTGTCTCATTCTGATTCAGACCTAATGCGAAGGCCGTGCCAGACCGGGCCAATGCCGACATTTTATTTCGAACCACATTGTAACCAATTTCCTACCAACGTTTTACCGCATATCATTTTTTCAGCTCCCGGGACACCAGCCGGTCTGCCACCCTGCGAAAGGTGCAATTCCCGGGACTGGATTACAACCCTTCGGATGCGAAGGAACAGCCAGAACGCGACACCTCTGGTCCAAACCAGATCAAAGTGACTATTTCTGCCGGTCGGCGATCGGGAAGCGGGCGGGAATACGCAGTTTTTGCCGGTCAGCCTGTGTGGCCGGAAACGATTGTCGCGACAGTGGGCCACAGCTCCACCAGAGTGATGGCGGGCGCGCACTCAGCCTGAGCACAGACCGGCAGCTTCTGCCGGCCGGATTGCGACAGAGGCCAGGCAGGAGAAGGCGTTTTCCGCCGGGGAAGAGATCCCGCTGCACTGGTCAGCAGCCGGGGCGGATGTTATTCTTGACGGTTCGCGCGGCGGATCGGTAAAAGAGGTCTGCCGGCAGGGCTGTCTGACTGCTGGCCGGCAGCGGAACAGGTTACGGAAGCTGGCGACCCCGGTCGCCTCCCGAGATACGAGAAACGAACCACAGCATGGCACATAACATCACCAACCCCGACCTGGCCCGGATCAAGAACGAGCTGGCTGCGAAGTATGAGCGGAAGGCCCTGCTGACGAAGAGTGCCCCCGCCCGCCGTCGGTTTACGAGCCGCGCCGGCCAGTACCGCCGTCAGG
>JAGQPV010000511.1 GCA_020426545.1 Planctomycetaceae bacterium | reverse complement strand
AACCGGCTGGGTGCCAGTGCTCTGATGCAGGGACTGGCCGACGGGTACTTTGTGATCCCCGCGACGCTGGGCAACTACCTGGCGACGGCTCCGCGGAAGACGGTCTCGACGGAAGACGCGGCCTTTACCGACCGCCTGACCGACGCACAGAACCGCATCTCGAAAATCCTCTCCGTGAATGGTACCCGCACGGTCGACAGCATCCATCGCGAGCTGGGTCTGATCATGTGGAACAACTGCGGCATGTCGCGGAATGAGGCCGGGCTGCAGCACGCCATTGGCCAGATTCGCGACCTGCGGGAAGAATTCTGGAGCAATGTGAAAGTGCTGGGTTCCGGCGAAGCTCTGAACCAGAATCTGGAGCATGCGGGCCGGCTGGCCGACTTCCTCGAGTTTGGCGAACTGCTGGCCCGGGACGCCCTGCATCGGGAAGAGTCCTGTGGTGGCCACTTCCGCGAGGAGCACCAGACGCCGGAGAACGAAGCGCTCCGCAACGATGAGGACTTCTGTTACACGGCTGCCTGGGAATTCAACGGCGTGGGCGAAGAGGCGACGCTGCACCGGGAACAGCTTGAGTTCGAGGCTGTCCCTCTTGCCACGAGGAGCTACAAATAATGAGCGACTTCATCAATGTGACGCTCAGAATCTGGAGGCAGCCCAATGCCTCAGCGGCCGGCGAGTTCCGCACCTACCGGCTCAGCGGCGTGTCGACGCACATGTCCTTCCTCGAAATGCTGGACGTGCTCAACGAGCAGCTGATGCAGGACGGAGAAGAACCGGTCGCCTTCGATCATGACTGCCGGGAAGGGATCTGCGGTACCTGCGGCGTGATGATCAACGGCCAGGCACACGGGCCGGATTCCGGCACCACGACCTGCCAGCTGCATATGCGGCGGTTCCGCGATGGCGATACGATTGTCATCGAGCCGTGGCGGGCGAATTCCTTCCCGGTGCTGAAGGACCTGGTGGTCGATCGGGCGGCGTTCGACCGCATCATCGAGTCGGGCGGCTATGTTTCCGTCAACACGGGCAATCCGCAGGATGCCAACGGAACCCTGGTTCCGCGGCACAAGGCCGAAAGCGCCATGGATTCGGCAGCCTGTATTGGCTGTGGTGCCTGTGTGGCGGCCTGCAAGAATGCCTCGGCCATGCTGTTTGTGAGTGCGAAGGTGTCTCACCTGGCCGAACTGCCCCAGGGCCAGCCCGAGCGGGATCAGCGGGTGCTCTCCATGGTGGCTCAGATGGATGCCGAAGGTTTCGGCGCCTGTACCAATACCAACGAGTGCGAGGCTGCCTGCCCGAAAGAGATTTCGGTCAGCAATATTGCCCGCATGAACCGCGAATACTTCCGGGCTTCGCTGACGTCCAAATAGCGGTGACCGGACTCAGACGGGAGATTTTCCGGTCTTCCCTGTGTTCGAAGATGGTTGCCCCGGCCGAATCGTCCTGCGGGCCACCAGCCCGCTGCCGGCACGACGACAGACAGAGCCGCGATTGCCAGACCAACTGCCCACCGGGAAATCCCGGTGGGTTTTTCCTTACAGCCGCAGCCTCTGCTGCCGCTGGAAAGCAGAACCCATGAGCGAACAGCTGCTGCAGACTGCCTGCTGTGACTGGCATGCCGCCCACAACGGACGGATGGTTGATTTTGCCGGCTGGAACATGCCGGTGCAGTACACCACCATCACCGAGGAACACCAGGCGGTGCGGACCGCGGCCGGGCTGTTTGATATCGCCCACATGGGACGGCTGAAGTTCACCGGGCCGGATGCCTGCCGGTTTCTGGATCGCATCGTGACGAACGATGTGGCGAAACTGAACGTGGGCGATATCCGCTATGCGCTGGTGACGAACGAGCAGGGCGGCATTCTCGACGATGTGCTGGTCTACCGGTTTGAAGACTGCTACTTCCTGGTGGTGAATGCCTCCAACCGGCTGAAGATTGTCGACTGGATTGGACAGCATCAGTCGGGTTTTAACTTCGCCATGGAAGACCTGACCCAGAGCCACTTCATGCTGGCCATTCAGGGACCCAGGGCCCTGGCGATCGCCACGCCGCTGCTGGGGAACGATCCCGCGGAGCTGAAATACTATACCGGTACCGAAACCACGGTGCAGGGCGAGTGGGGCATTGTCAGCCGCACGGGGTACACGGGCGAAGATGGCTGTGAGATCATTGTGCCCACCTCGCGCGGGCTGGCTCTGTGGGAAGCCCTGATCGAAGCCGGCCGGGAACATGGCCTGCTGCCGACCGGTCTGGGCTGCCGCGATACGCTGCGGCTGGAAGCCGCCATGCCGTTGTATGGGCACGAGCTGAATGAATCCATCGACCCCTACACCGCCGGGCTGGCCTTTGGCGTGAAGCTGAATGCTGCCGAGTTTATTGGCCGGGATGCCGTCGCAGCTGCGAAAGCCCGAACCGACCGGCCGAAACGCGTTGGCCTGGAACTGGAAGGCCGGCGGATTGCCCGCGAGCACACCCTCGTGTATTCCGGCGATCGCCAGACGGGCGAAGTGACTTCAGGCACGTTCTCGCCCACGCTGCAGAAGCCGATTGCGATGGCCTATGTGGCCCCGCAGGACGCGGAACCGGGAACCGTGCTGGAAGTCGATCTGCGTGGTAAACGGCTGCCGGCGAAAGTGGTCAAGCTGCCGTTCTACAGCCGGGGCTGAGCCGACTGCGGAGCTTCACTTCCCTCCCTTTCAGGGAGGGACTGAGGGAGGGTTTCGGCTTTCAGCGAACAGTCGGCGGACGTGATCTCGACGTTGTTCGATAAGCCCCTCACCTCGATCCTCTCCCCGCAGGGGAGAGGAGGAAAAGGCCGAACTCCGCCGGCATTCACAGGGTGCCACTACTGGCTGGTCCAGCAGTGTCTTTCATACTTCCGGCTCAGTCGATGTACATGAACTCGTTAAGGCTCAAGAGGGCCTGGGCGTACTGCTGCCACGGGTCGATTTTCTGCTCGCCCGCATCCTCTTTTGCAGCGGCGAGAAACTCCTGACCGATCTGCTGCTCCGCCTCACTCGGCTCGCGGCCGAACAGCAGCCGGAAGGCCAGCTGAATCCTGGCCTGGTCGTTGTCGGCTTCCGCCTGCAGCCGGGCGGCCAGAGAGCGGGCCTGCTGAATCACAAAATCGCTGTTCAGCACGAACAGCTGCTGCTGCGGCACCGTGGTGACGGTCCGCTTCGCGCTGGTGACGTTGGCATCGGGGAAGTCGAACAGCCGCAGCAGTTCATCCAGATCGTGCCGGCTGATGCGGGCATACACCGTGCGACGTTTGCCGGTCAGGGGGGCGTTCTCTCCTCCCACACTCCGATCGAGATTACCCGAAACCGCCAGCAGCGAATCCCGCCAGGCTTCCACATCGAGCCGCCGCCGGTTCATTCTCCACAGAAGCCGGTTGTCGCCATCAATCTCGGCGTTGTGCGGGCTGCTGTCGCTGCTCTGTCGCCACGTGGCCGAAAGCATCAACGTGCGGTGCAGATGCTTGAGCGACCAGCCATGCTCCATGAAATCGACCGCCAGCCAGTCCAGCAGTTCGGGGTGAGAGGGCCGCTCGCCGAGGTCGCCAAAGTTGCTGGGCGTGCCCACCAGGCCCCGGCCAAAGTGATGCTGCCACACGCGATTGACGATCACCCGGGCTGTCAGCGGGTTGTCCGGGCTGGCAATATCGCGGGCCAGTTCCAGCCGGCCACTGCCGGTGCTGTATGGTTCGCGGTCTTCGCCGGCCAGAATCCGCAGAAACTGTCGCGGGGCCTGCTCGCCCTGCCGGGCCGGGTTGCCGCGAATGAAAACCTTCATGTCGGCCGGGTTGCTGTCGTGAATCGCATGGGCCACCGGATACATGGCCGGGGCGGTTTTCTTTGCTTCTTCCAGCTGTGTCTTCCATGTTTTCAGCTCGGCCGCCTGTTCTTCCGGCAGCGCTTCCTCGAACGGTTTGTCGCCCAGACGAAACAGCCCCCCATCAGCGAACACGGCTTTCAGCAGTTCGGCTTCGGCCTTGTTGAGCTTCGGCTGTTTCGTTTCCGTGCCGCTGACTTCGGCAGTCAGCGCGGCGGGCGGCTCCGCCGGGAACACCAGGAACATGACGGTCGCCCCGTTGCCCTGGCTCGTCCCGCTGACATCCAGCCCGACTGTGGCACGGAACCGCAGCGCGCCTTCCGGCAGGTCGTAAGCAATCAGGCCGGGAGCATGCGTGCCGATACCGTTTTCATAGGTCTGTTCGCCAATCTTCAGCGGGCCACCGCCCACGCTGCGGTTGAGGTTGATGGAGCCGTAGCCGGTCTCCGCCCGTTTCCACTTCAGATCCGTCAGCTTCACTTCGCCATCGGCTGTCACCAGCCGGGGGGAAATCCAGTCGGCGTGATCGCACGACTTCCCGTCGCCTGCATCGGTAATCACCAGATACAGTTCCCGCGCGCCGTTCAGCTCGACATCGATTTCCACGGAAGGTCGCTGAGTGGTAAGTACCGGGCTGGTATACAGCGGTTTTGCGTCGAGTGTTTTCTCCGGTTTGCCGCCATCAGCCGGTTTGCCGTCCCG
>JAGQPV010000510.1 GCA_020426545.1 Planctomycetaceae bacterium | reverse complement strand
TGTCTTCCTCCGTGTATCCCACCGCGGCCAGCCCGTTGGGCATGCCGAGTGTCCGCATGAAATGAATCACCCGTTCGGCCAGCACGTTTCCCGCTTCCTCGGGGGGCACATCGCGAATATCGGCCCCCAGGGCCGCGGCGGCTCGCAGGTGCCGCCCGGGATCTGCCGGTGCAGTAAATCGAACAACCGCCGGTGTATTGAGAATGACCGACATCCCATGCGGCACCAACGGGTGGTCCACGGTGTAACCGGGCGCCTCATACTTCTTCACCATTCCCGCCACCGGATACGACATCCCGTGCGGCAGGTGAACACCCGCGTTGCCGAAACCAATGCCCGCAATGGCAGCGGCCAGCAGCATCGAGCCGCGGGCTTCCTCGTCCTCCGGATCTGCCACGGCCCGCGGCAGATATTCGGCCATCAGTTCCAGTGCCCGCAGGGCCCACACATCGCTGACGGGGTTGGTGCCCTGGTAGGCTGGTCGCTCAATCGGCCGGGCCGGCATGGGGCGGGCCGTATACGGGATGGCCGTGTACGATTCGAGTGCGTGGCTCAGCACATCCAGCCCGCTCGAAGCGGCCACCGCCGGCGGCAGCGTGCGGGTGTTGTCCGAATCAACAATGCCCAGAGTCGGCTTCAGTGCCCGATGCGCAATGCCCGTTTTGGCCTGCTTCTCGACATAATCGAAGATGGCCACGCCCGTAGTTTCGCTGCCTGTTCCCGCAGTCGTGGGGATGGCAATCAGCGGCATCAGCGGCCCGGGAACGGGTTTACCCAGGCCAATGGGTGCGTTCACATAGTCAAAGAAATCCGCCGGCCAGGTGGCGTACAGGTTGGCCGCCTTGGCCGTGTCGATTGTGCTGCCACCACCCACAGCCACGAACGAATCGTAGCTCCCGTCGGCGGCCACTTCAGCCGCCCGGCGAAAGCTGGCATCCGTTGGTTCCACGCTCACCTCGTCAAACAGGTCATACCCGATACCGGCTGCCTGCAGCGATTCGATCACGGTTTCGCCCACCGGCAGCGAGACCAGCGCAGGGTCGATCACCACCAGCGTTCGTTTGAGGCCCATATCGGCCAGGTCCAGCCCCACCTCGCGGGTGGTTCCCGGCCCGAAACGAAGATTTGAGGCCGACATCTGAAACGCGGTATCGTGCTGCATGGGTACTTCCGCTGTGCGTGGAATCTCGGCCCTGCCCTGAGCCGTCTGCCCGTGCATTTCAATCGATCCCGGGCCCTGCGCCAATTGGCAGCGGCAGCCCTCTCCGCAGTTCGGCCGATTTCTGCTTCGGGTTTTCCACTCGGCTTCCGCAGTCAGCCAGAACAGCCTCGCAACGTGCCGCGCGATGACTGGCCAGGACTTCAGTAGTTTCCCTGACAACGCATCAGCGAACACATCTTCGTTCAGGCCGCATGGCAGCCATTTTCGCGGGATGGGAACCACTTCGGAAATGATCTTTCCGCACCGGCCCGGCCGCCTGGCACAGCAGGAAAAGAATCCGTAGACTGATCAGCCTGAACCGGTCATCTTCAGGGGGAATGTTTGGTTCTGGCCGGTCCACCCGCAGTCAGGGGGCCGCGTCGAAAGCAGCCGAACTCCTGTTTTTTACTCTGCAGCAGGGAGCATCTGGAACGATGAGTCACTCGGAAAAACCGCTGGTCGGCGTGCTGATGGGCAGCAGTTCCGACTGGAGCACCATGAAACACACCCGCGACACCCTGGCCGAATTCGGCATTGCTGCTGAATGCCGGGTCCTCTCGGCCCACCGCACGCCGAAAGAAGCTGCGGAGTTTGTGGAGACGGCGGAAGAACGCGGCCTCGAAGTGATGATCGCCGCCGCTGGCGGTGCCGCCCATCTGGCAGGAGTCGTGGCAGCTCACACGGTGATGCCGGTCCTGGCTGTGCCGATGCAGGCCTGGTCGCTGGACGGACTCGATTCGCTGCTGTCCACCGTGCAGATGCCGCGGGGAATTCCCGTGGGCACCCTGGCCATCGGCAAAGCCGGTGCGGTGAATGCCGGTCTGCTGGCCGTCAGCATTCTGGGAGCCACCCGTCCGGAACTGCGGCAGAAACTGAAGGACTACCGCAAGTCGCAGGCCGACAAAATTCTGGCCGAGGTGCTGGAATAAGATCGCCCGGCGCAGTCGGGCTGGAACGCGATACCCCGTCAAAGCCCAAAAATCATCAGACCTGCCCCGACCCCGGCCCCCTTCAGGAGGCTCGGGTTTCGGGGTATTTTTTCGAACGAGCTGAAGTTGACACTTCATCGGCAGCTTCTCAGTCTCGCTGGCCCCAGTGCCACCGACCACGAGCCGAGCCTGCTCTTCGGCAGATGCTCACTCTCCGTCTGCCGACCACAGCCGCAGACTCCAGTCCATACTGCAGAAGGCTGCTTTCCGGCCGTTAATATTGCGGCGCAGCTGCGGAACAGTGCGTAGTGCAACAGATGTCCCGTTGCGACCGGTTCAGGAGACAGTCAGGTGGTCAGCTCTCTGTCAGCGCAGAAAATCATCATCGCCGGCGGTAGCGGCTTCCTCGGCATTTCGCTGGCCAGCCATCTGGCGGAACGTGGTGCTTCCGTGGTCATCCTCTCACGCAGTGAGCCGAAAGCGAAAGGGGCCTGGCAGCACCGGGTGTGGGACGGACGCACCACCGGCGACTGGCAGGATGAACTCAACGGCGCAGCTGGGTTAATTAACCTCGCCGGCAGAAGCGTCAACTGCATCAAGACGCCCGACCACCGCGACGAGATTCTCCGTTCGCGGGTGGAATCCACGCGTGTGCTGGGCCAGGCACTGCGCAGCGTCGATTCGCCGCCGCCCGTCTGGGTGCAGATGAGCACAGCCCACATTTATGGAGATCCACCGCAGGCCCTGTGTACGGAGGATTCGGCTGAAGGTTACGGACTGGCACCCGATGTGGCCCGGGCGTGGGAGGCCGCTTACGCTGGCAGCGTTCTGCCATCGCAGAGGCAGGTGATTCTCCGCACCAGTTTCGTGCTGGGCCGCGATCGCGGAGCGGGGGCCGGTGCGATGGATACTCTGCGGCCGCTGGCCCGGTTTGGCCTGGGCGGCAGGGTGGGCAGCGGCACCCAGGGCATGAGCTGGATTCACGAACGCGACCTGAACCGACTGTTTGAACGCGGCCTGACGAACCCCGACATGCAGGGCATGTACATTGCCTCCGCCCCGCATCCGGTTTCTCAGGTGGAATTCAACCGCGAACTGCGGCGTTCGGTGGGGATGCCCCTCGGCCTGCCCGCATATTCCTGGATGGTGCGGATCGGCGCGCCGCTCCTGCTGCGGACCGATCCCGAGCTGGCCCTTTATGGCCGGTATGTCCGCTCCCGCCGGCTGGAAGAAGAGGGATTCGAATTTGAACTGCCCGGCCTGCGGGAAGCATTCGAGGAACTGCAGCAGCCGGCTGGCCGCTGAGTGCCGGTCGCAATCTATAGCGACGGATCGAAATCGGACTCGTGATCCATCCCGCTGTTGTACAGCTCCAGGGTGTATTCCTCGATGAACATTTCCAGTTCCTCGTCGCTCCCGGGGTTACGTCCAAAGACCTTCGCAAAGGTGCGGACACGTTCTTCCCATGTCATGCGGGCCCGCATTGCCTGTAGCTCCTGCGGAGTATCGAACTCTTCCTCGTCATATTCATAGGACATGAGAGACCTCTCAGGATGACTGATCGCGATGCAGCGGCGGTGTGCTGACCTGCTCATCCCAGTCAGTCTGGCTGTTGATGCCGGGCTGCGATTTTCTTGACGCTTTCCACCAGCTGCTGTAAATTCACACAGATTATGTCTTCCGACGAACGGCATGACGGCTTCTCCCTTCCGGCGGCAGGCTGGCAGAACGGGCTGGCTGCCTGTTCCCTGAACGGCAGGTCGCTCCCAGCATGTCCGAGCCAGCTCCGCATCGCAATCCTGAATTCGACCACCGACGTTTCGGCACCGGCTGGATCAGCGGTGTGGCGGGCGTGGTGCTGGCCCTGGTCGGACTGGGAACCGTGCTGTGCCTGCGGTACCCGCAGTTTCTGACAGTGGCCGACGCGCGGGGCATGTACAACGTCGGCCTGATTCGCCTCGCCCTGCACCTGGTGCTGATTGCCGCGTTTGTGCTGGGCGTGCTCAGCATCGTGTTGCGGCGGCGAAAGATCCTCGGCTTTACCGCCATGGGCACCGTACTGCTGGCCACTTTGCTGGGCGGCAGCCATGCACAGACCCGCTTCGAAATCAAAAGGGATGTGTATCTCGGGCTGGACTGGTTCCTCCTGAACCTGATTTTCACCGGCATCATTTTCATCCCGATCGAGCGGCTGCTCAAACGGGTCGATCAGCCCATCTTCCGCTTCGAGTGGCGTGAAGACCTCCTGTACCTGCTCGTCAGCAGCCTGCTGGTCCAGTCGCTGACGTATCTTTCGATGGTGCCGTCCACCGCCATCCTGCATACGGTGGAACTGACGCGGCTGCGGGCCGCAGTCGCCAGTCAGCCGCTGGTGCTGCAGTTTGTCGAGATCATGTTCCTGACGGACCTGGTGCAGTACTGGCTGCACCGGTTCTTCCAC
>JAGQPV010000509.1 GCA_020426545.1 Planctomycetaceae bacterium | reverse complement strand
CGGGTGGAATACCGGGTAGTACTTCGCGTTCGGATCCAGTTCGATGTTGACCCGGTCGGCAATTTCCTGGCTGCGGGCCACCGCTTCGGCGTGCTCCGGGAAGGCGGCGTACATCTCCTCGGGCGTGCGGACATGAAACTGGTTCGTCGACATCTTCATCCGCTTGGTGTCGCTGCGCACCGTCCGGGTGTTGACGCACAACATCACATCCTGCGCTTCGGAATCCTCCTGATGCAGGTAGTGGGCATCATTGGTGGCGACCAGCGGAATGCTCAGTTCCCGCGCCAGATCGATCGTGCCTTCGGCGCACTGGTGCTGGATCTCCACACCGCTGTTCTGGATCTCCAGATAGAACCGGTCGCCGAACACCCGCTCGTACCACTGGCACAAGGTGCGGGCTTCGTCCATCCGCTCGCCGAGAATCAGGTTCGACAGTTCGCTGGAGGCACAGCCCGACAGGCAGATGATGCCTTCGTTGAATTCCTCCAGCAGTTCCCGGTCGATTCGCGGCTTGTAATAGAAGCCTTCCAGATAGGCGAGGGAACTCATCCGGATCAGATTCTGAAAACCCTGCCGGTTCATCGCCAGTAATGTCAGATGGAAACTGGCCTCCTTCATGCGGGAGGCCTTCTTCTCCGTCCGCTTACCGGGAGCCACGTAGGCTTCCATGCCGAGAATCGGATTGACGTCCTGCGCACGGCAGACAGAGTACATCTCCATCGCGCCATACATGTTCCCGTGGTCGGTAATGGCCACGGAATTCATGCCATGCTGTTTGACGTGTGCCACCAGTTCGGGAATCCGGTTGACTCCATCGAGCAGGCTGTAATGCGTGTGGCAATGCAGGTGAGCAAACGGGCGTTCGCTGGCGGAAGAAATCATGGCATTCCCTGCACATTCCGACGAAAGCCGCCACGGCAGAACCGGCCCGCAGCGTGAACACGCTGCAGCAGCCGGTTTGCAGAGACAGCCTTCGTGGACTGCGGATCCTGTGTGTTTCCGTCCGGATCAGCTGACGCTATCGCTCCAGCCGGGAACGATGTTGCGCCATTCCCGATGCGCCATCCACCAGTGTTCAGTGGAGGCGGAAATGCTCCGGACAGTCCTGTTGTCAGTCATCGTTGCAGGGCCGCAGCACGCGACCGGCAGTTCCCCGGCCCGGGCCAGGGTGCTCCAGTCAGCGGGAGCCCCGCGGTCGGCCGCTATTCCGAATCGCCTTCTTCCGCGGGGAAGGGGGCCTTCCGGCGGATTTCGATCGACGTTACATCCACCCGGCCGCCCCGGCCCGGCTTTCCAGTGATTTCCACTTCTGCCCCGGCTTCGGCCAGTTCCGGATTGTTGCTGGACGCCGTCACGGTGAAGCCCTTATCCAGGTATACGTTTGTCCCGTTTTTCCCGCCCACTTTCAACGTGAGCGTTTCAAAATCCGGGTAGGCTTCGTCCTGCTGACGGGACACAATCTCTCCGGTAATAAAGTACGCATTCGTACTGCGGCCAGCCTTCTTCGGTGCCTTGGTAATGGCTGGCCGGGGCAGGCGGCCCTGATGCTGTACCAGTACGGAATACTGCTTACCGAAGAACCGGTCGTTCGTGACGAAGCCTTCCACGAAGATGAACTGGCCGGGCTTCAGCAGGTCCCCCTTCGCCGGAGCAGTGACCGAAAAATCCACCTTCGGTGTGACTTTGAACTGCTGTTTCTCGCCGCCGTCCGTCTCGACCACCACCGTATGGGTGCGGCCACGGGACGTGATTTCCACCAGCGTGGCCTTCAGCGTATTTCCGGTTTCCGCCTCGTTCTGCCAGGCGGCCGCCGGGGTAGCGGGCAGCAGGCAGCAGGCCAGCAGCAGGCCCCACACGGAACGGGCGGACGCGATGCGGCTGAGCGAAAGGCGATATGCAGGGCGGCTGGTACGTCTCGACAGGGCGGGCATGTCTGTTCTCCAGGCTGACAGTGTGGCGGTTCATCATCAGAAAACGGGACAGACGGTGCTGAAAGCTGACAGCCCGCTTCCCGTTTCTACCAGCTTAACCATCAGGAACCAGAATCGCAGCCACGAAACCACAACCCGAACTTCCCGCCACCGATCTTCGCTCCCCCGCCCGCTGCCCGGTCACCGGAATCAGCACAACCCGCACCGCGGAACGGGCGGGCGACCGCAGTCAGGCGGCCCGGTGGTCTCAGTTGCCCAGCGGCTTCTTCCGCCAGACAACCTGCCCCCGGTTCCCCTCGGGATCATCGAAATAGCACAGCCGCACGCCCCCGTCGGCCCCGCCGATCTCCTGCTCCAGCGGCACGCCCGCTTCCCTCAGCCGGGCGACTTCGGCTTCAAAATCCTCCGGCAGAAACGCAAAGTGAAACACCTGCTTCAGATCGAGTGCTTCCCGCGGAGGACGACCGATGATCTCAATCGCCATCCCGTGTTCATCCGCCAGAAAATACGTAGGCGGACTGTCTTCGTTGGAGAAAATCTGCTTCAGACCGAAATGGGTGCAGTACCAGCTGGCCAGGGCTGTGGTATCGGCCGCATAGATGGCGAAATGTTCAATTCTCACGAGATTCTTTCTCCGGAGTGTTCCAGTCCCGACGGAAGAGTGGGATGGTAAATCACCACGTGCCCGCCGGCAACCGGCCGCCAGCGGCAGGCCACGGGGCAGCCGTGATACCTCCTCCTGCCTGTTCTGGCGATTGAGATATTTTGGCGAATCTCAGCAGCGGCAGGTATCATGAAGAACTGCTGCCCGACGCGAGCAGCCCCGCAGCCGGACGAAACCTGCTGCGGAAGCACCAGGGAATCGGCCGCGTACAGATTTTCTTCATGAAATACCGTGGATCTTCTGTTCCAGTGCGCAGTCAGTTGTTTGACGGGAACCAATGGAACCGGCGATGAGCGAACCGGACGAGCCGGATTTTCACACATCAGTACAGATTCTGCTGTCGCAGGCCCGCAACGGGGAAACGGCAGCCCGGAACCTGCTGTTCGACCGTTGCCGGAGGTATGTGGGTGTCGTGGCCCGGGTGCAGATGGAAAGCTGGCTGCAGGCCAAGGTCGATGCCTCGGACCTCGTCCAGCAGACCCTGCTGGAAGCTCACCGGGGGTTCGATAACTTTCGCGGAGAGACGGAGGCCGAGTGGCTGGGCTGGCTGAGGCAGATTCTGAATAACAACGCCGCCGACTTCGTGCGGCACTGGAAGAAGGCCGGCAAACGGAACGTGAACCGGGAAGTCCCGCTGGGGGCTCCTGCCGGTCGGCTGTCTGGTTCCGTCATGCCGGATATTGCCGACCAGGACGGCGCAACCCCCAGCCAGATTGTGATGCAGCACGAACGGGAGCTGGAGCTGGCCGTCGCCATCAGCCGGCTCTCGGAAGATCACCAGGAGATCATCATTCTGCGGAATCTGCAGCGGCTGCCGTTCGATGACATCAGCTCGCGGATGGGCCGCAGCCGGGGAGCATGCCAGATGCTGTGGACCAGAGCGATTCAGCAGCTGCAGCAGCTGCTGTCCTCCAGCCGGCAGGGGGATTGCTGACAGCGGTTCGCAGCTGTGGAAGAATCGGGGAAGACCAGAGAAACGCAACAGGGCCAGATTATTCCGACATGGAAGGTGGTGAGCGGTGCGATGGCAGGCAGTTCGGAATACACCAGCGAGGCCGCTGCGTCTGGCAGGGAACCAGGAACTGGCGAATCCATGACTGCCGGCGAACAGTACGGAACCACGGAGGAATCCTCACTGGTCGAAACAGCCCTGTTCGACCGTCTGCACGACTACCTGGAGCGACTGCACCAGGGTGAGCAGCCGGGCGACTCTCTTCTCGCTCGACAGGATTCCGAGCTGGCGGGACTGCTGGATGGCCTCGAACTGCTGGCTCCGGAACCGGTGCACCGGCCCGCTGCTCCGTCCGACGGAGGTCAGCCCTTTCTGCCCACGATCGTGGTGCCAGGCACTTCCGGCTCGCCGAAAGACGGTCCCCCACAGCACAGTCAGGAACCAGTCGCGCGGCGAACCGATGCCGGCCAGCCCGCCAGTTCACAGCCTGTCTCCCCTCGGAACAGTGACAGCACAGCAGGTGACTGCTCCGGCTTTGGCCGCTTCGAGCTGCAGGCGGAAATTGGCCGGGGTGGCATGGGTGTGGTGTACCGTGCCCGCCAGTCCGATCTCGACCGCACGGTGGCGCTGAAGATGATTCGAGCCAGTCATCTGGCGTCGGTCGAGGAAATCCGCAGGTTCTACGCGGAAGCCCGCGCAGCCGCCCGGATGCAGCACCCGGGTGTGGTGGGTGTGCATGAAGTCGGCCAGCTGCACGGCCAGCATTATTTCGTGATGGATCTGGTCGAGGGCGAGAACCTGGCGGCCCGCGCGGCGCGGGAACGCTTTTCATTGCGGGAAGCCGCCGAGCTGATGGCCCAGGTGGCCGACGCCGTGGAGTACCTGCACCAGCATGGTGTGATTCACCGGGATCTCAAACCGTCAAACATTCTGCTGGATGAGCGGGGCTGCCCGCGGGTCACCGACTTCGGCCTCGCACGAATTTATTCCGGAGACAGCGAACAGAACGAAACGCAGACCGGCACAATTA
>JAGQPV010000050.1 GCA_020426545.1 Planctomycetaceae bacterium | reverse complement strand
CATTCGCCCCAGCAGGACTCCTGTCCGTGGCTGGCCACATAGCTGCTGCGACCGAGAACCACCTGATTCCCGCCGATACTCAGCGGATCTCCAGCCGCATCCCGCACGGTGAAAGCAGCCTCCGGCCCGGAAGCCGAGGGACAAAGCAGCCCGGGAATTCTGGTCTGAATCAGTCCCAGATTCTCCGCGGCGAAGCAGGCCCCCCGCATATTCATCCTGTTGTACAGCGGGGCCTGGTCCATGAACGGGAGCAGCATGCTCGTCCAGCCCCAGCCGGGAGCCGCATCCCAGGTATCAGGATCGATCGAGGCTGACGCCGGGCCGCTGCCATCGGAGGTGCCCCACGAATAATAACCGGCCGGAAAAACCGAATGGGCATCGTGGTAGTTGTGCAGTGCCAGCCCCAGTTGTTTGAGATTGTTCCGGCAGCTGGTCGTGCGGGCCGCTTCCCGTGCCTGCTGCACGGCCGGCAGCAGCAGACTGACCAGAATCGCAATGATGGCCACAACCACCAGAAGTTCGATCAGAGTGAATCCAGCCCTCAAGCCGCGAGGGCGAACAGACCGGGCAGAGAGGCAGCTCACAATTGTTCTCCAGATGTGGAACCGGGCTGCAACCAGAGCAGCGTGGCAAGTTTCATCTGGCCGATTAGTAACCGATGCCTCGACAGACTTCAAGTTTTGGCGCGTCAAACTTTGAGAATTGCCTTCTGCATAAACTGAAGTCACGGCTCAGGGAAACCCGGCCAGGTAACTGGACGGGGGATCCGTTGTTTTCATCAGATTCAACGTGGCATGCCAGCCTTCGGGTTCGTAGGATAGAGTCTGCGGAGGGTCCACAACCGGAGAATGGCTCCGGCAGAGGAGAACATCTGCCGTCCGCAAACCAGTGACAAAGGTTTTCGCCATGGAAAGCGTGCTGATCCCCTGTCCGAAATGCGGTAAGGGGCTGCGGATTCGCGACCGGAAGCTGCTGGGACGCCGGGCGAAGTGTCCCTCCTGCGAGCATCGGTTCGTGCTGGAAGAACCGGAAGAGGTCGAACTCGAACTGGCGGAATCCGCAGTGGCGACGGGCACGGCTGCCCGCTGGGTTCCCGATGGGGGAGCCGCTCAGCAGCCTGCTTCCGCGCCGGCCGGGCACGGAGCCATTGTGCCCGAGCTGCCGATCGACGAGGGCGGAACGGCCAGCCTGCGTGAAATGAAACGTCGCAACCGCCGACGAAGGAACTCCGGTATTGCCGCTGGCGGGATCGTGGCAGTTCTCATTGCGGGGACCGCACTGGGAATTCACCAGTACCGCAAATCGCTGCCCGTGGCGGAAGTCGATTCCAACCGGCCCACGGTCAACGAGGAATACCGCACCGAGAAAGAGCAGCTGCGGGAAAACGTGAACGTGGCCAGCTCGCTGCAGCCCACCCGCGGCGAGCCGATCAAGCTGCTGATGATTCCCGCCGGCACCAGCGTCGTGCTGCATCTGCATCCGTCCTACTTCTGGGAAGCAGGCAGTCGCGGGGAAGAATTTCGATTCTGCCTGGGCCCCGTGGGGGAATGGGCCGGGGAGTGGCTGAAGGAACTCTCCGGTTTCGAACCGTCCGAGATTGAAGAGGCCGTCGTCTGCCTGATTCCGGGAGTGGGCCTGGTGCCCCCCGATGTCACGGGCGTGTTCCACCTGAAGGAAGGCAAGAAGAAATCCGAACTGCTGCTGAGCGTCGCCGGCACCCGCAAAGACGATTACGGTTACCCGGTGTATGAAGGCGAGAAGTATACCCGGCTGATTCACGACGACCGGACCATTGCCGCCGCCCCGAACGGCACGCTGGCCCAGGACATGGTGGGAGCCATTCAGTACCCCGCGCCGACCGTGGCCGGTATTGAGGAACTGCTGCCGCTGACCGACAGCGAACGCCACCTGACAATCGCCTTCATTCCGCGGGAAATCCGGCGGATGCAGGCTGTCATGTTCAAGAAGGAACTCGGGCCGGCGGTCAATCAGGTGCTCGACTGGCTGGGGGACGATGTGGAGTCCGTCGCCTGGAGTCTGCACGTCGGCGAGCAGTTCTATTCCAGCCTGCTGCTGCGGAATAATCTGACTGCCGGTGCCACCCCCACCCGGCTGCAGCGGGAAATGAGAGAACAGCTCGACGAACTGCCCCGTGACATTCTGAACATGGTCAGCCGGATGACGCCGGAACAGCGGGGACGCCGCAAGCTGATCGGCCGGTTCCCCGCGATGATGAAGGTGTTCTCGATGGCCACCATTGGCGGAATTGGCGACCGCTTCGTGCAGCTGACCACCGTGCTGCCGGAACGGGCGGCCCCCAACCTGGCCCTCGCTTCTCTGCTGTCGTGGGATCAGTCCACCCGCACGGACTTCTCGCTGCCGGCGCCGACAACCAGTCCGGGCGGTGGCGGGCCAAAACTTCCTGACAAAATGGCCGACCGGCTTAAGAAGAAGATCGACGTGGATTTCCGCCGCACGCCGCTGCAGGAAGCCTTCGCCTACATCAGCGACGAAACAAAAGTGCCCATCGAGATCGATGGCGATGCGCTCAAGCTGTCCGGCTATACCAAGAACATGCCGCAGACCTTCAAGTTTGATCAGCCCGCCCCGGCCACTCAGGCCCTGCAGGAAATCATCAAGAAGTACGACCAGATGGTGGTGGTTCTCGATGAAGAGAAGAAGCTGATGACGGTGATGACCATCGCCGTGGCGAAGAAGAAAGGTCTCGAACCGTTCAAGCTGACTCCCTGACAGCCGGCCCGCCTGCAGGAACTGTCCGGTGCGGATGACTCAGGGTGCCTGAGGAGTTTGTTTCAGGCAGCCGCTCAGCACCGGGCGGGTGAGTCCAGTATCCGGTTGGGAGCCTGTCCCGCCAGAAGCGGGGGACATGGCAGGGAAGATGGACCGTTCCATGCGCGAGGACAATCGACGGGAACTCAGACTGCGGTGCCCGGAGTGCCAGGCTCTGCTGCGGATTCGCGATCTCGAACACGTTCCCGAGTCCTTTCCCTGCGCCGACTGTGGTCAGTTCCTCGCGATCGAACGTCCGGCGGAAAACCTCTCCCACGGAAACCGGGCTGATACAGCCCGGCAGCCGGAGCCTTCTGCCGAAGGTGTCATCCTGCGAAGGGCCAGCCCGCCGTCCACACACCTTCCTCCGGCAGTCGTGGGGAAAGGAGCGGGAGGGGTTCAAGGTTCCCGGCGCCGCCGACCCCAACCGACTGACGGCACCGGCCCGCAGGCGGAACGTTCTCCGGCTGACCCGGCCCGCGCCAGCATCTGGCTTCGTCTGCAGGCTGCCTGGCGGCGGATTCCCCTGCCCTCTCCCACAGCCAGATGGCTCAGCCGGGGTGTGGCCCTGACCCTGTTATGCGGACTGCTGCTGCTCTACCTGCCTCAGAAAGAGACTGCCCCGCCAGACGAAACTGGAGATGCGGCAGCACAGCTTGAACAGCCCGCCCGGGTGGATCCTCCGCTGAACGATGATTTGGAAGGACAGCCCGTTGCGGAACTGGCCGGCCAGCCGGATGACCTCTCGGAGGTTCCGCCCGCGGCGATTGCGGAAGCTGCAGGCCCGCCGGTTCTTCCCGAGGAACCACCAGGACCACCGGACGACGAACCCGGGCCGGCGCGCAATGGGCCGGCGGCTGAACGTCCCGCACCACCACTGGCCCGGCGGGCTCCCGTGGTCGCCCCTCAACCGGAACTTCCCGTCGTCCCGCCCATCAATGTACAGGACCGGCTGGCCGTTCGCCTTCGCTCCTACCGCACGGCAGCACCGGTGGCCGTCCGCCAGCTGCTGCTCGAGCTGGAAGAAATGACCGGCGTGCCATTTCAGCTGCAGGAAGGCAACAATCCTCCCGCGGGCTGGCGGGAACGAACCGTGATGATCGACGCCGACGACGTGACCGTGGGTGAACTTCTGACAGTCGTGGCGGAACGGGCCGGACTGAGCGTTCAGACGGGGGAGGCCGCGATCCAGGTCTCTCCCTTCCCGACAGGAAACCCTGACGGTCAACCAGCAACCGCACCAGGCAGCGGGAACTCTGCGAAACCCTGAAGAAGGGTTCTCGTGCCGGGAACTCTGCCGACAGGAACGCCCGGTGGCCGCATGGCCTCCTGGGCAGTTCCACCTGAAGTCGAATCGCCAGCGGGGTGGGAATGCTTTATCATCGGGACATCAGGGGCTGGAAACCTTCAATCCGGGAAGCTGGGCGACTGTGGAACTCGACGACAAGATCTGTTACTGCTTCCACATCTCGAAGCGGAAGGTGCTGAACTACATCCGCATTCATCAGCCGCGGGTCCCCAGTCAGATCAGTGACTGCGGTGGAGCGGGAACCGGCTGTGGCTGGTGCGTTCCGTTCCTCAAACGCTACTTCATGGAGATGCGGGGCAACGCGACCGACGGCGGCCAGGCCGACGAACCGGATCAGGCGGCCTATGCACAGCAGCGGGGGCAATATCTGCTTGAGGGCGGAGGCACTCCGCCGCCTGGAGCCGAACCACCGCCCCCGCCAGAGGAAGGCTGATCGCTGCCATGTCGGAGGCTGACAGTCAGACCGAGTCAGAGCAGACGGCAACTGCCGGCCCGGCCAGAGACGCGGCTCCGCTGTTGCGACTGCGGAACGTGGGCCGCACTTTTCATACCGGCGATGTGGCGGTGACGGTACTGCGGGACGTAAACCTCGAAGTACCCCGCGGGCAGATCATGGTCATCGTGGGGCCATCAGGATCAGGCAAGAGCACGCTGCTCAATATCATTGGCGGAATTGATTCGCCTTCGACGGGTGAAGTCTGGTTTGGCGACCGCGATCTGGCCCGGCTGAACGACGCGGCCCTGACCCGTTACCGGCGGGAGTCTGTCGGTTTCGTGTTCCAGTTCTACAATCTGGTCCCCACGCTGACGGCACTGGAAAACGTGGTGGTTTCCTCGCAGCTGTCGGACAATGCGATGGACCCGGCAGAAGCCCTGAAAATGGTGGGGCTGGAGCATCGAACGCATCATTTTCCGTCGCAGTTGTCCGGAGGCGAACAGCAGCGGGTGGCCATCGCCCGGGCCATTGCCGGCAACCCGGAAATTCTGCTGTGCGACGAACCCACCGGAGCACTGGATCTGGAAACCGGCCGGAATGTGCTGGAACTGCTGGATCGACTCAACCGGGACTTCGGCCGTACCGTGCTGATTATTACGCATAACTCGGCCATCGCCGCCATGGCACATCAGCAGGTGCGAATCGGCTCGGGAACGATCGCCGAAGCGAAGGCCAATCCCCGACGGGTTTCGGCCGGGGAGATCAGCTGGTGAACGTGCTGGACCGCAAACTGCTGCGGGATCTTGCGGCCGCGAGGGGCATGCTGCTGGCCCTGTTGTGCATCATTGTGGTGGGGGTTCTGTGTTTCGTCTCGATGGCTTCGGTCTACCTGAATCTGGAGCAGTCGCGGCAGCGATATTATGCTCAGACCCGCATGGCCGACTTTGAAATCAGCCTGCGAAAAGTCCCGCTGCAGGATCTGTCCGAACTGCTGGGCGACCTGCGGGGCGTGGCCGAGTACCGCCCGCGAGTCGTCTTCGAAGTGACGGCCGACCTGCCCGGTGTGGAGCGTCCGCTGACCGGTCAGGTGGTTTCGCTTCCCGGTCATCCCGGCCCGGTGGTGAATGATATTCTGATTCGACGTGGAGGCTATTTTACCGATGACCGCCGCGCGGAAGTCATCCTGCATGATGCCTTTGCCCGCGCCAGAAATCTGGGCCCCGGCGACCGGCTCCGACTGATTCTGAACGAGCGGATTCACGAGCTGACGGTCGTGGGGACGGCCATCAGTGCCGAGTTCGTGTACCTGCTTGGCCCTGGCGGCCTGATTCCCGATAACGAAAACTACGGCGTTTTCTATCTGCCGGAGCAGTTTGCCCGGGAAGCATTCGACCTGGAGGGCGCGGCGAACAACATCGTCGGCCGGCTGACCGGGGAATATCGCGAGCGGCCCGATGCGGTGCTGGATCGGATCGAACAGATCCTCGAACCATACGGAGTCGCCGCCGTCACCCCGCTGGCCCGGCAGCAGTCGCACTGGTTCCTGATGAGCGAAATCGACGGGCTGAAGGTCTCCGTCGTGTTTGTGCCCACGCTGTTCCTGGCCGTGGCGGTGGTGCTGCTGAACGTCCTGATGACCCGCATTGCCGAGCAGCAGCGGACCGTGGCGGGCACGCTCAAGGCACTGGGGTATTCCAACCGCGCGCTGTTCAGCCACTATGTGCGGTTCGGTGCGGCAGTAGGGGTGGCGGGCGGGCTGATCGGAGCGGTACTGGGTTGGCTTTCGGCCGGTGGCATGGTCGAGATGTATACTCAGTATTACGAATTCCCCGAACTGGCCAACCGTCCGCAGGTCCTGGTGATGGTGTTCGGGCTGGGGCTGTCGGTCGTGTTTTCGATTGCCGGCACCTTGAACGGAGTGCGGAAAATTCTGCGGCTCAGTCCGGCGGAATCCATGCGGCCCCGCCCACCCGAACAGGGACGGCGAGTGCTGCTGGAACGCTGGCAGTGGGCCTGGCGGCAGTTCGATTTCCGCTGGCAGATGGTCCTGCGGGGCATCACCCGGAACCGAATGCGAACCGCCTCAGGCGTGTTCGCGGCGACGGTCGGCTCCGCCCTGATGCTGCTGATGTTTCACATGCGGGACTCCATGAATGAGATGGTGGAGTTTCAGTTCGATCAGCTGCTGATCAGCGATTTCGACCTCACCTTCCGCAATGTCGAAGATGAGGGAGCGGTGCTGGAAGTCCGCCGGATGCCGGGCGTCGACCGGGTGGAGCCGCTGTTCAATGTGGGCTGCACGTTTCATAACGGGCACCACAGGAAGAAGGGCGGCATCACCGGGCTGATGCGGAATGCCCGGCTGACAGTCCCGCGGGATGTGGCCGGGAATGCGATTGCTGTTCCCCGGGTGGGACTGCTGCTGACACGTCTGCTGGCGGAGGAACTCGATGTACTGCCGGGAGACGTGCTGATTGTGGAGCCTGTCCGCGGACGACAGGACCGGCTGGTTTTTCCCGTGTCGGCCATCATCGACAGTTACCTTGGCATGGCGGCCTATGCCGATTATGACTGGCTGAACCACCAGCTCAGTGAAGCCGGCGCGGTCACCGGGGTGCAGCTGAAAGTCGACCGGCGGCCGGAAGTCGTCCGGGAGTTCTACCGCGAACTGAAGCAGCTGCCGGCCATTCAGGCCGTGAGCGCGATTCGCGAGAACCGCAAACAGCTGGAAGAAGTGCTGATCGAGCAGATGATGGTTTCCGTGGTGGTGGTCACGTTGTTCGCTGGTGCTCTGTTTTTCGGCAGCATTCTGAACTCCTCGCTGATCTCCCTGGCCGAACGGAACCAGGAGATTGCCACGTTCCGCGTGCTGGGCTACACCAGCCGGGAAGTCGGGCAGATTTTTCTGCGGGAAAGCCTGTGCATCAATCTGCTGGGGATGGCCTGCGGACTGCCGGCCGGGTACGGCCTGTGCCTGCTGATTAACCGGGCCTATTCCACGGAGCTGTTCCGTCTGCCGTTTGTGATTCAACCGGCGAGCTGGGTCGTGACCGCGCTGCTGGGGCTGGGCTTTACTCTGCTGGCGCAATGGCCCGTCAAACGGGCCATTGCCCGACAGAACTGGCAGGAAGCACTCAACGCCCGGGAATGAATTCCGTGCACTCCGGCCAGATTTTCTGCCGGCCGAATGAACATACGAGGGAGTGGACATCATGCTGCGGCTTGCCGTTGTGGTTGTCGGACTGGCGGTCCTGGGAGGGATCGTCTGGCAGATTGGCTTTGCGCCGGGCGTGCCGGTAGATGTGGCCACAGCTGCGGTCGGCCCGATCGAGGAATACATCGAAGAACGGGCCCGCACGGCCTGGCCCGAGGTGTACCCTGTCACCATGCCGCTGGACGGTCGAATTCAGCCCTTCACGCTGGAAGTGGGCGATGAAGTCACTGCCGGCCAGGTGGTGGCCCGGATGGACGCGGCCGACCTCAGTACGGATCGTTCGGCCGCTCTGGCCCAGCTCGATCAGTTCCGGTTTCTCGAAAAGCGCGCACAGAACACTCTGGCTGCGGCGCAGGCTCAGGTGAAAGCCGCGGCGGCCAAGCTCGAATACTCCAGCGAGGAATTCGCCCGGATTACGAAACTGATCAGCAGCAAAGCGGTGACAGAATCCGAAGCGGGACAGAGCCGTCTGCTGGAAATTGAAAGCCGGATCGAACTGCAGCAGGATTCGCTGACAGTCGAAGCCATCGACGCGATTCAGGAAGCCGTGCTGATTGCCGAGCAGGACGCGGAAGAAAAACTGCGTCAGAAGGAACGCGACCTGGGCCGGGCGGAAATCAGAGCGGAAGTCGATGGTGTGGTGGTCTCGCGACGAGTGTGGGGCCAGCAGTTTCTGCGGGCCGGCGACACGTTGATGGAACTGGGGCAGCCGCGGAAACTGGAAGTGGAGGCCGAAATCCTGACGCAGGATGCCGTCCGGATTCCTCCCGGTGCTGCCGTGCAGATTTTCGGCCCCGCGGTGGGCGATGTACCGCTGCCGGCGCGGGTGCACAAGATTTATCCGCAGGGGTTTACGAAAGTCTCGTCCCTCGGAGTCGAGCAGCAGCGGGTGCGGGTCATCATCCACTTCGATCCCACAGCGTATGCCGCATGGCAGGCAGCGGGCCGCAGTCTGGGTGCCGACTACCGCGTGCGGGTACGAATTCTGACCGCCCGCAGTCTGCGGAGTCTGACGGTTCCCCGCGCAGCCCTGTTCCGGGGTGTGGATGGCGGCTGGCAGGTATTCGTTGTTCGCGATGAAGTCGCCCGCCAGGTGAGTCTGAAGCTCGGCCTGCTGAACGACCAGCTGGCTGAAGTACTGGAAGGATTGAGCGAAGGCGATCAGGTCATCATCGCCCCGCAGTCCTCGCTGGAAGACGGGACGCTGGTCGAAACCCAACCGGTTCGTCCCGCGCTAACCGAACCGGTGCCTCCGATTGGAGGTGCCGGGCCAGCTTCCGCAGATCCCGAAACTGCCGGCAGCCCCGCGACTGATGGCTGACGGCAGGCTCCTGGAATTCCGGACAAAGAGACGGAACCGGTGTGAGGCGATGCGGCCTCACAGAATTCGCGAATCCGCGAATCCGCTGAGACGCACCCGGCAGCCCCCTGCCGGTTCCGGCTGAGAGAACCGATCGTGCCGGGGTTTTACTGGGCGGATCAGCGGGTCTGTCAGCCGCCGTTCGGTGTCGAGCCGGTTTCCGCGGGTGCGCTCCCGCCGCGCACGGGAATCTGCCGAGGAACAGACTGCGACGGCTTGGGCAGCTGCACGTGCAGCACACCATTGGTGACATCGGCCGAGACTCGCTCCGGATCGACGGCCGCGGGCATGGGAATCGAACGTTCAAACCGCCCCTGACGTCGTTCCTGCAGGTGCAGAACCGCGGAGCCATGGTCGGCCGGTTCGGCTTTGCCGCCCGTAATGGTCAGCATGTTCCCCGCGAGGGTGATGTCAATCTCCTCGCTGCACAGGCCGGGCACTTCCATAAAGCAGTCAATCTGCCCGGTGGATTCCAGCAGATCAACCGGCGGCAGCCACGAGACACCCTGCCGGGTGCGAATCCCCTCCAGCACACGGCCCCCCTGCTGCACGGCATTATCCAGAAACTGATCAAACTCCTGGCGGATGCGTTCGACAGAGGTGGCGAACGGACCACCGGACCGATTCTCAGAACTGCTCATGGTCATCTCCCTGTGACTGTTGCCGGGGTTAATGGTATGGGCTTACCGTGCAGCTGCCGTGCCACCGGGGCAGAATTCCTGGGGAAGCTGTCCGCTCCGGGATGGTCCCTGGTTCGCTTGTCTCAGCCGAACACGGACGGTCAGGGCTGGTCAGGGATCGGTGCTGACCTGAATCTTCCGGGGCTCGGCCCGTGCCGCCCGGGGCAGCACCACCTTCAGCACGCCGTTCGACATGGTCGCGGTGATCTTCTCGTGGTTGACTTCATCACTGAGGATGAAGGAACGGAGAAAATCGCCCTCTTCGTATTCGCGGTGCAGCGGCCGGGCTCCTGCCGGCAGGGTCGATCGAACCCGGCCGAACAAAGTCAGCTTGTTGTCCTGCACCTGCAGGTCGAGTGTTTCGACAGAGACGCCGGGCAGATCGGCGTGCAGCACCAGTCCTTCTTCGGTCTCGAAAATATCGATCGGCGGAGTAAAGACATACCGCTCGTGGTCGATCTCACCAGCGGCCTCGCCCGGCTGGTTCCCACCGGGCCGGGAATGGCCAGAGGAAGCGCCGTGCTGCCGTCCGGTTGACCGGGCTGCGTCCGCGGTGTGGCCGGAGCTGTCCGCGGGATGTGATTCCGTATGCTGCAGAGGAACCTGACCGGCCTCACCGCTGGTTTCTTCCGGCTGCGTTTCGTGATCATTCTGGTCGGGAGTCATCGGTCGCCTCCTTCAGTCACACGGATTCGCCGGGGAGCCGCCTCTTCCAGTTTCGGCAGGTGAATGGCCAGCACGCCGTTGCTGAAATCGGCCCGCAGCCGGTCTTCCTGCACGCGATCCGGCAGTGACAGTACCCGCTGCCAGCTGCCGCGAAAACGCTCGTGACGGCGGAAATTATCTTCCGAGACGCCTTCCGGGTCACCCCGATGCCCCTTGATGGTCAGAATTCCGCCGGCAATCGTGAGGTCCAGGTCTTCGGCCCTCGTGCCGGGCAGCTGGGCGGTAATCAGATATTCGTCGGCCAGTTCGTACAGATTCACAGCGGGGAACTGCCTGCCGAAGCGGATTCCGTGGAACGTGAAATTCACTCCCTGGAGGAGCCGATCAACTTCCCGTTCCAGATCGCGCAATGGATCCCACGACTGACCCCAGCGAAATACCGGCATTCCGTTGTCCTCCCCCGAACGCGGCCATCTTCTGTTCAGGCCTGACGCCCGAACTCAGCAGGTTATCCTCGGCCAGTCGCACAGAGCGCTCTACAGTGCTGCCCGTGCAGCTCGCTCCCCAGCAATCCTGATTCGAGAACCCGCTCGAATTGACATCGCGAGTTCCGGCACCTGACTGCCTGTTCGATCACGCAAACGCCGTACCGTCGGGCCGCCAGTTCCCGTATCCTCGCAAGCCTCACGTAACCTGCCACCATGTCTTATGTTACGCGTTCTCCAATCGGCTGCAACCCGACCACTGATGAGGCTGCCAGTCCGGCAGTCTGGCAGACCGGACGATGAACGCGAATGGAGCTGCCACATTGGCAGGTTCTGGTGGCAGGAATCGGGCCGATTCCGGCCTGACAGAATCTTCCTCATCCGGCACTGGAGATTGATACAATGCGCCGGCCAGCAGTATCGGAAGATGCATTTCGGGTGGCGGTGGCGGGGCCATTCGCCGGGCCCGGCCAATGCGGCGAACATCGATTCCAGTCTGCCGGTTCTGCGTGGCGGTCCCTCAGGTTTGCACAGAGATCAGCAGCGGTAAAATGCAGGCGTCGGGGTGCTCAGGCCCGTGGGGCGTTTTTTCAGACAGAGGCCTTCTGCCTGCCAGCGGTTCATGAACCGTAAAGGAAATTCATGGGTTCCAGTTCCAGTCTCGATCCACGCCACGCGGTGTACGTCGGCAGTTTCGACCCGCTGACGCTCGGCCACCTGGATATCATCCGCCGGGGGGCCAGAGTGTATGAGAAACTGACCGTGGGGATTGGCCTTAATCCCGATAAGCAGTCGCTGTTCCCGCCGGAAGAACGCCTGCAGCTGACCCAGCAGGTGACAGAAGAATTCCCGAATGTGACGGTCCGCTGTTTTCACGGGCTGGCTGTGAGTTTCGCCAGAGAATGCCAGGCAGCGGTGGTGCTTCGCGGCCTGCGGATGCTGACCGACATCGAATCCGAATTCCGGATGTCCCTGGCCAACCGGACACTGGCCCCGGAAATTGAATCCGTCTTTCTGATGGCCAGTGACCGCTATTCGCACATCAGCAGCACGCTGATCAAGCAGATTGCCCAGATGGGCGGGGCCGATACCGCCATCCATCTGAAGGGCTTCGTGCCGGAATCGGTCATCGAACCGCTGCTGGCCCGGCTGGGACGCACCAATCTCTGAGGGAAGCACGTCTCCCCGGCAGCACACCTTCGGGCAGCCGTTATTTGCTGCCGAGCCGCACAATGCCGTCCCAGTCCGGGGGAGCAATCCGGTTGTGCTGCGTGATCAGCATGCTGAGAAAATCCTGGGCACGGTCGCTGGCCGGCATGGCGTGCAGAGAGGTCCAGGCGGCTTCCCAGTCGCCCTGAATGAACTGTTCCACCCCTGCGTTGTAGCTGTCGATGAGTTCGTCGGTCAGGTCGGGCCGTTGAGAGACGGGCGGCAGCAGTTCGCTGACACGTACCGAGTTCTCCATGCCGTACGGCAGAATCTGGGCCAGAGTCCGCAGCCGGCCTTCTTCCCGTTTGAGCTGCGGTTCCACCAGTTCTGCCGTGGCGTGGTCGAGCACGACGGGAACCCGCAGCTGTTTCGTCATGCCTTCCAGCCGGCTGGCCAGATTCACCACCGGTCCGAAGACGGTGAACTTCAGCTGGTCCCGTGTGCCGATTTTTCCTGCCACCGCGCGGCCATGCGCGATGCCGATGCCCATCTGAAAATTGAACAGCGGATGATCCGGGTCGCGGCGAAAGTCGTCGAAATGCTGCCGGATGGCCAGCGCCGCGCGGCAGGCATTACCGGGAGCTTCCCGTGAAGGAAACGGCCAGCCCCAGAACCCCAGCGCCGCATCGCCCTGGAAATCTCCGGTGACTCCGCCAAAGCGGTGAATCTCCGTCCGCATCACATCCAGGGCCAGGCTGACGCGTTCCAGCAGGCCAATCAGGTCATCGGCCGATTCCTCCGCCTGCTGACTGAAACCGCGCAGGTCGCAGAACATGACAGTGGCATCGCATTCCCTGGGTTCGAGCAGGTCCGCGTCAAAGTCGTCTCCCAGGGCCGACAGAATGGCGGGCGGGAAGAACTGCCGGTAGCGGGACTGCCGCCCTTCCAGCGTCTTCACCCGCTGCACCGAGGCGATGATCTCCGCAACCAGCTCCGTGAATTTAACATCCGGCTGCAGCTGCTCGCGGACGGAGGCAATTCCGCCGATGGCGGTCACTGGCTCCGACAACCGGCCAGCCACATACAGTCCCCAGGCAGCCCCGCCCGAACTGCGAACCGGCGTGCAGAAGGCCCAGTCGAGACCTGCGACCGCCGTATAGCCTTCGTTTTCGCGGCCCTGGTCCTGGGTATTCCATACATGCAGAATGCTGCGGCAGTGCTCGACCAGCGCATCGCTGACCAGGCTGCTGCTGGGCCGGAACGGGCCGGCGGTTTCTCTGCGGCGATCCCACCGCAGCACACTGGAGGATTCGTCGGCATCGCTCCGCACAATGGCGACCGCTTCCGCGTGAGACACACCCGCCAGAATCAGGTTGATCAGCCGCTGATACAGATCGGAATCCCGCTGAGACTGACGGATGACCTCCGGCAGATGGTTCAGGACGTTGATGCGCTGATCGGCATCGCGGTAGCGAATATCCCGCAGCTGGCCGGGCTCGAACTGAACTTCCTCAAACGGAAGATCGCTGCGGGGCTGCTGCTGTTCTCCCCGGTTTTCCAGAGTAAACGCTGTGGAACCGGCAACGAACCGCTCTCCCTGCAGCAGCTTGAAGGACGCCGACTCCTTCCCGCGGTAGAAAATGGGGTTGCCGGCCTGCGGCAGCTGCTGCACCTGAACGGTTTCTTCGGAGACCGTCAGCCGGGCATGCAGGCGGGAGATATGCGGATCCCACGGAACCGGCAGATCGGCATCAATGCTGCGGCCCACATTGAGCACCTGGCCCGGCAGCAGCATGGTCCGCCACCGCTGCCTGGGATCGGGACCGGAAGCCACCAGCTGCAGCTGGATTTCGGAATCCATGAAGGCAGGCGAAGCTATACCATGCCCTGCTCCCGCTGAGGCGGAAGGTGGCGCAGGCTTCCCGGATCCGGTTTCCGTCACGTCTGTATTCACGAACTCTCGCTGCCGACTGAGGCTGTTCCTGCCGAGCGGCCACGTCCTCTCAGCAGAGACACGCGAACCGCTCTGTCATTCAGAGCACGCACGACAAAGTACCACAGCAGGCCAACCAGTGAAAATCCCGCCACGATCGCTGCCTGGCCGTATTTCTCGAGGTCGGCCCGCATCTGCTGTACGGGCAGCATGGCCCTGTCTTCCCGTTCCTGCACCACGGCCGTCCAGCCCGTATTGCCGACCGGCGCAAAGGCCGCCAGCCAGCGGTGGGCAAACCGATCCCGGACACCCTGCCAGAGCTGGCGGGAGCCGGGAATGGTTCCTTCCTCACTGGCCAGCAGTTCTTCCGCCAGGCGGCCCACAGGATCCTGATAGCTGTCGGTCCGATCGACGCCAACTGCCGGCTCTGCCGGCCTGCTGGCACCGGGAACCCGTCCCGGTACGGGATCCGAACTGCGGACTTGCTCCGGGGAGCCGGACGGATTGCCGCCCGCCGCCTGGCCGGCATGGATTTCCTGCACCTTCAGTCTGGAGAACACGCGGGGCAGATCCCGGCGGTTGAAGCGAGCCATCTGCTGTTCGGTCATCCAGGGATGATCCAGCACGATGCCCGATCGCTGATCGACCAGACTGATTTCCCGCAGTCGGTTCGCGGTGCGATTTTCTCGGTATTCATCGAGCAGCAGCCCCAGATGCGCCGTGCGGGCCAGCACGCCGATCACTTTGCGATTCGGGCTGGATGGGTCGTCCCAAACGGGAACGCTGATCGCCACCATATACAGGTGCGTGGCCTGACTGAGAAACGCGATTGAGATGTGCGGCCGGCTGATCGGCTGCAGATCGTCGGGAAGCTGGCCCCGCTGATACTGTGTATTGCGACCGTGGAAATAATCGCGATGGGCCCAGTTGCGATCGAGCGTTTCCTGCGACAGCGGTTCCCGCCATCGCTGATAACCGGCGACATCCGTCAGAAACCAGCTGGTATCAATGGGGCCTTCCTCCGCCCTACGGCCCGCCTGCGACAGCAGTCGGTGATGGCGGCCCATAATCCGGAACAGCGAATCCCGGTCATTCCAGTTGGAAACTTCACTCTGAGCGATGGCTTCCCGCAAGGCCGGGTCAGCCGCGACTTCCACCAGTTCCGCCCGCCGTTCGATCAGTTCCCGTTCCAGGTTGCGTGCCAGCAGATTCGCCGACAAGAGATCGCTTTCCAGCGCCCGTTCTGTCAGGTTGGCCCGGGCGGTATCAACCGCCGACTGCATCGCCCGGCGGGCAATGGGCAGCATGGCGGCCAGCAGCAGCACCGGACCGACAATTCCTAGGGCAATCAGCGGTCGCCTTGCCCGGGCCCGCTCCCGGAATTCGAGCGCGTTCAACACTTCCTGAGCATTCCGGAACCGGCGGGCCGGGTCGGTCTTCAGACAGCGGTCGATAATCTCGGCCAGTCGCCGGTCGACTCCAGAAACCCGCCGGTGTTCGACCGGACGGGGGCCCTCCTGCAGCACTTTGCGGTACGCAGCCAGTCGCTGCTCCAGCGTTTCATGCCGCCGGACTTCCTGTTCGTTCTCGGGAGTGCGGAAGGGTGCATGCCCCACCAGCATGTGATACAGCAGGGCTCCCAGAGCGTACACGTCCCAGCGGGCATCGGGAATGGTGTCGGTCGCAGCCTGCTCGGGAGCCATGTAGAACAGCGTCCCCAGTGCGGGGTCCTGCTCGTGCGTCAGGCGGGACTGCCCGAAATCGCAGATTCGCGGCTCGAAATCGGTATCCAGCAGCACGTTGCCCGGTTTCAGGTCGCAGTGCAGAATGCCGCTGCTGTGGGCATGCACCAGTGCCTGCAGGACAGAACGGGCAATGCGGACCGCTTCATGCGCCGGGAGCGGTCCGTCGGCCAGAAACGAAGCCAGCGAGCCGTTCTCCAGATACTCCATCACATAG